>JBBQAD010000023.1:0-15014 GCA_038315885.1 Fibrobacteria bacterium
ACTGCTTCCTTTGTTCGGCTGTTTCCTATATCATAAAATTGAGCTGTATTCTGATATATGTTTGGCTTTATGGTTTTCATGGTATTTGTTTTTGATTCAGCGCGGTATTACGATTCCGCCAGACCGAGTATTGCTTACAACTCCCTATACTCGTACCTTTCTTTCGGTAAACATAACGTTTCCCGCAGATAGGCGCAATAATACGGCCAAATACTTTTTGCCACCGATTCCCGTATTGGCCATGTTGGTGAGCCGCCAGATTATGGCGTCTAGCCACAGAAATTGGAGTGATAGCGGCCATAAACATGACTTAAAGATCGTCGAAGGGGCTTTTGATGCTGTTTAGAGTGGTGCTGCTGACGTGAGTGTATATCTCGGTGGTGCGGCTGCTTGAGTGGCCCAGAAGTTCCTGAATAATGCGCAGGTTGACACCTGATTCTAGTAGATGAGTGGCATAGGAATGCCGCAGGCAATGCAGGGTAATATTTTTGCTTAAGCCGACCTTTTTGCAGGCATTGTGTAACACATTGCTGAGACTGCGGTGGGTATAAGGCGTTTTTGCTTTTTCGCCTTCGAATAAATAAATAACCGGGCGACAGGCTTTGAAATATTCCCGCAGCAGAGTCAGTATTTTAGGTGAAAAAGGTACAATGCGATCTTTCTTCCCCTTGGCTTGATTAATACGGATGACGTTTCGAACCGAGTTTACATCATGAATTTTCAGGGCAATTAATTCCCCGCTGCGCAAACCGCAACTATAAATAAGCGAGAGCATGGCTTTATGCTTGATATTGCCTAGTGAATTCAATATCCGTTTCACTTCTGCCTTGCCAATTACTTTGGGTAAATTGTGCTCGCGCCTGGGGCGTTCAATATCGGGAACGGATACATGTTTCGTGGCAACTTGGGAGAAAAAAATCTTGATCGCGTTGATGGCCAGGTTTTGATAAGATGCCGAAAGCTTGCGTTGCACAAAATACTCATGGTGAAAGCGAGTGATATCTTTCTGTGATAGTTCCTGTGGTGTTTTGGGGGCACAAAAGTTCAGAAAGCGAGAAACAATTTGGATATAGTGTTCCACAGTATTTTGGCTGTACCGTTTGGCTTCCAGCCATTGCCGCATGGGTTGCAGCCATGCTTCCCTTGTCGAGAGTTTTTCTGATTCTTTATCCATTCCAAAGTGGCTGCGGTTATCGGGGGTATTGGGCAGGTGCCACGCTGCTAATTTCCGGGACCAGCGCGCACCGACAGTTTTTCGCATCTGAGCGATAAGAGTTTCATTGTAGGCAAATACCATTTTGATTCGAGTCTCGCCGTCCAGTTCGATTAGAGAGGCAATGACGGGAGGTTGAGAAGGCTTTGTCATTACCACGGGTACCCAACCGATAAACTCATTCCATCGCTAAAAAAACCATTTCTCCAGGCCACTAGTTCACCTTTACCCGGCCTCACCTCAGCCCAATCTTGGCTTCAGATGGGTTATCCAGGCCTTTTTTTTGAAAACGCTTGCTTACGAAATCTTTGCCTCCTAATAAATAGTTTTTTTGCCGGCATTAAAAAATCTTCTTTTAATTCATTCGCGCTTTTAAACTACTGTGAGTCGCACATCTGCTAACTATTTGAGAAGCCAAAAAATGCTGGTATTCAGGTTCTTCAATATGGAACCATGAAGGTATTACCAGATGATAACATTGGGGATAGACATCAAGGGCTATTGATCAAATTATCCAACAGAATCACTTTGCTGGTCACCCATCCAGTATCATTCTGGGAGAGTTACAGTTTATGAATTAGGCGGCATCCCCAATGAGTACAGTTTTGATGGGAGAACAGGTGGGAGATACAGTCGAATTCAGAGATAAACAGCTAAAAATCAGTCGGGTGATTTAACCTTGTCCTTTAATATCCCGGCGATTAAGCGTATGTCCTTTAAATGTTATAAGAAATTGAATCGGCGAGCGAAGCGAATGCCGTGTTGCATATGTAAACATGCAACTCGGCTGAGTGAGTGAAGCCAAGCGGTAAGGGGTCAAGGGCTTGCCCTGGGGATGAAGAGGCTGCCGCAATGTGCCCAGGCAGCCTAAGCAAAATTTTGAGCAGGGATGCTACTTTTTTCGTTTTACCAGGGCAATTGCGAGTAGGCCTAAACCAAGCAGACCCAAGGTAGCAGGTTCAGGTACTGCTGCTAAGTCACCTTGAAGTACATCATTGCCACAAGAATAGGTCCATCGAATGCCAAGAGCGCCATTAAAGTCGATTGGGCTATTGATACTGAATTCCAAATAGTCATCGGTATCTCGGCTCGTCCCGGATTTATTGATATTCCAACTTCCGGTCGATAGTACATCCGCGCCATTGATACGATACAGTTCATTGCTTCTATAGATACCTGAAGCGGCGGAGTACTTGAGTGTACCAGTGTTGGCATCAACCAAGTAGGCGCTTCCATTGGTGTTGCCGGGTAAATGGTTATCCATAACCAGAGCGTATTCCCATAAGCCATCGACTCCACCGAGGCTTAAAAACACATCGCCTAGTTCAGTGCCGTATTTTCCGATGTTATTCAGATAGCGAGTGTAAACTTTTACGTTTAAAGAAGAGCCATTGCGGTCGACCACCAAAGACAGCGCATCAAAGAATTCTGCATCTCCGATTACGTCTCGATTAGCGTAGCTTGACGAGGTGGGGGCATTTCCGATGTAATTATCGAGTATTGTAATGGGGGCGGCTACTGCAGAGCTGAGAGCCAGGCCGGCCAAAGAGACTGTTGTTAACCAAGATTTGAATCGCATAAAACCTCCCGTTTGCTGGAACTAAGAACAAGTTTTATGCCATGAATGTTGCCCAAAATCATAAAATTTACCTATTAGAAATCTGAAATGTGTAAAGTTGTCGGCTTTCTTTACAGAAAGGATATGGAGCTGCGAATCCCTCGAAGGCCATATTGCTTTTGAAGAAAGCATTTTGGTATTGAATTCAAAATTGGTGAAAAGCAGTATCCTAACTAGTCAAATGGTCAGGTAATTGATTTGTCGAAGCTATAGACCAATTATCAAAAGGCAAAGATGTTACTAGAGTTTGTTATTGAGATAAAAGAATCACAGTTAGGTAACACTTTTATTTAATAAGGGTTCGAGCAATGCATAAGGATTGGACAATTCAAGGAGTCCAATAGGGAATCAAATCTCCAAAGAAGGTGGTCTTGACATTGGGCAAGCTTGCCCCTTTCAAATTGTAACGACTTGCATTGGATACATTGGGAGGCAGGCCTGTATTTACGTGGCCATTTTTCTTCCAAGCATCTGCTCTCACAGACGATACTGTTCCTACTCCATATGTGTATTTCAAATAATTGCGACTTAGTTCGGCAAAGTGATCCAGAGATTCAGCCGCCTTGTCTAAGCCGGCGGCGGGGATCGCATTTTCCATGTGCTTGTTTTCAATGGCGACCAGTATTGATTTGGGATTTAAATCAAGGCGGAATAGCTCGTTGTATAGCGTTAGCATCATCCGCTTTTCCATCCCCAAGAGCTCCAAATTTCTTGACATCAAAAATCTTTTTGGGAACTGATACAGATTCAATGAGAAAACTGTGATGTGGATCCAATGAACTTCCTGCTTGCCGGATCCCACGGGGCATTTCAGTAGCAGAGTTACCGGCATTGATTGTGATCGCTGTGCTTGAAGCTTTGCTTACAATGTTGGAATAGGCCAATTGGAGTCCTGATCCTTGCAAAAACAGGGGTGGCTGGTCATTGGGAGCGTTTGTGAAGCTGCAGTCGAAAGCGAGAAAGGGGCCTCTGCTGCTGTTCAGAATGGAATTCACCCAATTGTCGCGGGATGCCCAACCGTCGATGGAACTCGCGCGCGGTGTATCATTTAGGTTCTGATTTCCTTCGTGGTGGAAATAAATAGTTGAATCATGACTTGAGCATATGTATCGACTAGAGTGTCTCTGAATACTAACGTATCACTATTGTCAAGTATCACAACGAACAAGGATGAATCAACCCGAAAATATCAGGTATTCAAAAGTTGAATTGTATCTTGCGTACTCTTAATTTCAGCTGTATAAACATCCCGATTATGGTGACTATCAGGAATAGTATCATTGTTTTCCTTCTTGTTTCGTATGCTCTTGTCATGATCTTTTGACTAGCATGAAAATAGGCTTATTGAAATAATCAGAAGTGAAAAGTGTAAGAAGGATGATCTAAACAAAAATGTACCACCCTTATAGAGTCGATTGACCGACTCAGCCCATCACTGCGTCTGGGCCGATAGCGATTTCACTCGAACCCGAATTTGTGGCGCCGGTAGCGGGAACCAGAAGAATGTCTGCGGTCACCACTCGAAACCCATCGGGCTTGATGAGGTGACAGCGTATCAAAGACACCCTCCCTTCCCGCAGAGACTGACGAGCTCCTTCGTGCCACAAGGGGAGTGTAATGGTACACTTCTTCCCGGGTTCGCACTTCACCGGGATGTCTCTCCATTCACGCACGATGCCCAGGTCTCGCTGCGTGGGGCCCATCTGCGTGCGCAAGATGCATTCAGCCAGATCAATGCTCGTGAAATGGTTGAAGACCGTGAACGATACCGAATCGTCGCCTGCCCCGACGGACAAACGCCTGGGAAATCGAACGGGTGAGAACAGCACCCGCAAAGCCCAGAACGACGGCTTCGGCAGAAGCTCGGACGTGACCAAGCCCCAGTCTGCATCCTCAGCAAGAAGGCTCCAGCCGAAGTGAGGGCCGCTGGAGGGCGCTAGCCACGAGAAGTACGCTCCTCCCAAGCAGGTGGGGTCGTCGTACATGTAGTCCCAATCTTGCTCCATGCGTTCAACCCAGGCCTGCATGGTGGTCTTTCCCGACAACCAGTCTTCAGGCTTGTCGGCGATCACGGAGCAGTAGGGTGCACGAAGCAGATCCGGAAGGTTATTGAACAAACCATACTCAGAGGAGAACCACACCCCCGACCATCCCATCGCTGTCAGTTGCTCCCGAGTGAACTTATCGGTCGGCCCGCCCCAGCAGCGGTACAGTTCGACCGCGCCGCTACGGTGGTACTCTTTGACCGATTCTATTTTGTAATGCACGTCGGCGATGTCCCCGAAGCGGGGCTCGAAATGGCCCGGCAGACGGTTGGCCGGGCCGGGTGGCGGCACGAGTACCAAGGCATCGGGTGCTAGGGCGTGGACATACTCTCTGTAAAGCGCGTAGTGCTGGGTGAACGTCTTCACGCTGTCTGCGCTAGTTGGAAAGTTCTCGTTTCCCATGCAAAATCCCATCAGACAGGGATGATGCCGATCGCGGATGACTACACCCTCAATCCGGTGGAGAATGCAGTGTAGGTACTCCGGTTTGTCTACATAGTCACCCCACCAGTCGATGGGGATTTCCTGAAGAAGGTAGAAGCCCATTTCGTCGGCGAGGTCTAAAACGTCTGGCTGGGCGGCGTAATGCGTGCGGATGCAGTTAACATTCGCGTCTTTCATCAAGGCGAAGTTGGTTCGCAGCCACTCCAAGGGTGTATACATACCATGGTCCGGGTGAAACGTTACGTGGTTCACACCGCGAAACTTCACCGGATTCCCGTTGAGAAAGGGGCGATCTCCCCGAATGTTTAGTCTGCGAAACGCAAGCCTCTGCTCATAGCGCACGCTCGCTTGGTCAGGGCTCATGAGCTCGGTGACCATCTTGTAAAGGTGCGGGCACTCGTCGCTCCATAGCCGAACGGTTCCTGCATCGAGCTGCGGTATCACTGTGGTGGTCTGAGAAGGGGCAACTGTAACAAGTGGAGATTCCCATAAGGCGATTTGCCCCGAGCCGTCGAGCGCCGTGAGTGTACACCGAAGCGACACGGCAAGGGGCCTGACGCCGGTGTTTGACACCGCTACACGTCCGGCCACTGTTCCCTGCCCAGAACTGAGATCGACCTTGGCCGGAAGGAACACTTCGGTGGCATGGCATTGCGGGAGTGCATAGAGCGCGGTGTTGCGCGTGAGTCCGGCAAACTCAAGGGAGTGACGGGGCATGTCGATGTGAGACGCATGGTAGCGGCGCAGGAGTCGGATAGCCAGCAGAACCATGGTTCCCGGACGCACGAGTTCGCTGATGTCGTACTGGGCCGCCGTGAGTCCGCTGAGGTGTTCGCCCACCCGTCGACCGTCGACATAGAACCTTCCCGCAGGGTAGACCCCATCGCAGTGCCAGATGATTCGACTGTCGCGCCACGATTCCGGAATCCTCACCTCCCGGATCAGTATTGCCCCGTCGTTCTCATCTAAGTGGGCCATAGTCACTCGGTTCCAAGCGGGATTCTTAAACGGCTGATCCTCCGGAGCCTGATAGAGAACCTTTCCGGGTTGGGTTACCCCCTCCCATGATGCAGAATCGTCCTGCCCAGCCACAGCCGCTGCTTCATCGATACCGAAGGGCCACCGCTTGACCTTCCACGTTCCGTTGAGGTCAATCCAGGAATTGTTCGAGGCCAGCGGCAAAGGCAAGGGGCGATTCGGCATTCCCTCTATATGCGCACGGGCCACTGGTGACAGTGATTCCGGGAAACCCGGAACGGACACGGTGGAGAAGATCTCGCTAAGCCTGGACATGGATTATCCTTTTGAATGATTTGATTAGTGAGAGTTTTGTCCTACTTATTCCTGGCACTTACCGAAACAAGAGGTGATTTTGAAGTAGAATTTCAACTGTTTTCTTTATTTTTTTTGGAATCCCGCATGTTTTAAAAATAGGACAGAAATGCATAAATAACTAGGAATCAAATCCATGCCAATGGCTCCACCAATTTGCTCCTTGGAATTTTTTTCGTTGTGCATTGAGTTGTTGAGCCAGTTTGCTTGCGATCCCAGTTTTCTGCGTTTTGCTTCGAGTTTTCGGAGTCGACTTTGTCTTAAGCCTTTCGGCTAAATATTCGACTGCTTTTCGTGACGCATTTGTACCTGATTTTATAACAGTATAAAATAAAGCTTCTAGTTGTTTCTCATTGTATGCTTTTATGTTATCAATCCATACACGCTCATGAAATACTTGTAGTTGATGGTCTTTTGCGTACTGCTGAAGCGTATTAAAACGACTAAGCTCCCAGGGGCTTTTTCCATTGCCCAGCCATCCCATGTTTTTGTGCCCTTAGTTTTGCAAGTAGATCACTCCTGCGCGCGAAAAATCGTCTGAGGAAAGTAAACAATTTAGGTAGGGCTGATTTTTCTCTCTGTTAAAATCGTCTGCTGTATCAAAGCAAATTACCGGAACTCGTTTTACATTCAATCAACCGAATTAAATGGGAAACCGTTGAACCGAAGTTGGATTCTCCACGACGAACTGATGGCTGGTGGTACATTGCGTTTTGAGATGAGCAGCAGCCCTGGTACTTGGTGTCAAGGAGGAGCACTTCCTCCCGATCCGCTAAACGACACTGTTAATACTCGGCTTCGCCTTACTGCGTCTACTCCCTTAGTCCGAACAAATTCCTTTATCCTAACACCAGAGCTTTTGCTCGGGCGATCACTCCGAAAGCATTCAATGAGTCTTCACTGATGCAGTGATATTCCGGTTTCAGATCTGCGAATGATCTGCAGCCCTAAAACGGATTTCTCAATACCATGTTAGATCTGGTTGGTTTCTATTATCACTATGCTTTTGTTTCAGCTAATTTATTTATCATTCCCTTAAAAATTAGTCCGTGAAACGGAAGGACAGAATACCAATACAATCTACCCAATAAGCCTAGAGGTCTAAATGTTGCGGTTTGAGTAAGGATATCATTTTTGTCTATTTTAAATTCTAGCCACGCCTCGCCAGGCAGCTTCATTTCGGCATATAATAGCAGGCGTTTTTCAAGTTTGTCTGCTAAAAGCACACGCCAAAAATCAAGTGCGTCACCTGAACATATTTCTGTCTCACTTTTTCTTCCTCTTCGTATACCAACACCTCCAACAATCTGATCTATAAAGCCTCTGATTTCCCAAAGCCAGTTGCCGTAAAACCAGCCTGTTTTCCCACCAATGGTCCATATTTTTTCAAGTGAAGCATCGCTTTTTTCAAGCTTAAGAGAACGGATATCTTTAAAGCAACCATTAACTGGCACTTCAATAAATTTTGAAAGCCCTTCCTTGAATATAGTACTTGTTTGTGCGTCTTTCCAACTTGAAAGCACTTGGTTTTGCCCAATTTTGTCAAAGGCAAGTTTTATGGAAGTGTT
The DNA here is from genome assembly GCA_038315885.1 of Fibrobacteria bacterium. Lineage (GTDB taxonomy): Bacteria > Fibrobacterota > Fibrobacteria > UBA11236 > JBBQAD01 > JBBQAD01. The sequence continues at coordinate 8,221 of JBBQAD010000023.1, forward strand.
ATAATCAATCAGTTTAATGCCAAGTAGCCTTGCTAAATTATTGGGTTTGCAAGTCACTTCAATTTTCATACTGTTTACTAAATTTTTTGCAAGAGCGAATGATGTTGAGGTAACAAAGTATAACCAGTAAGAAGATATTTTTGGAGTCATGACAGGTACAATAACGATGCGCCTCTTTAAGCCTCTTATTTTTGCAAATCTCAAAAGCATTTCCTTATAACTTAAAACATCCGGACCACCTATATCGTAACTCTTATTGTATGTTTCTGTTTTAAGAATTACACCTATTAAAAATTCAACTACATTACGAATTGCTATGGGCTGACATTTTGTTTTTAGCCAACGAGGTGTGATCATAATCGGTAATTTCTCTACTAAATCACGAATGATTTCAAATGAAGCACTACCCGATCCTACGATTATGCCAGCTTTTAAAGTAGTGAGTGCAAATTTAGATCCCGATAAAATGGTTTCAACATTCTTTCGTGATAACAAATGCTTTGATAACTCTTCGGCGTTACTTATCCCACTAAGGTAAATAACTTGTTTCACGTTTGTCTTTTCAATGCAATTTTTAAAATTAGTTGCACATTTTTCTTCCATATTTTCAAAGTCACCACTTTGTGTAGACATGGAATGAATGAGGTAATAGGCTACATCGATATCATTTGGAATATTTTTTAAACTATCCCTGTTTAAAAAATCTGCTTCTATTACCGAGAGTGTTGAATCTAAATATTTTTTCCTGTTAAACCTGTTTTTGTCTCTTACACAGCAAATAACCTCATGCCCATTTTCCAGTAAAACGGGCAATAATCTTTGCGCAATGTATCCGGTTACACCGGTTAGCAATATTTTCATAATTTAAACTTAGTCATAACGTTTTGCGATAAGCCGATGTGGGTCGACTATATTTGAAATTATAAGTAAACCAGAACTATAAGTATTGCAGAGGGTCGAAACCGATTGAGCCGGCATGGCCTTTGTTATTTGATCGTTCAACTTTTTTTCTGGGGGTGTCTTTACTTTCTCCTAAAAACCATGTTGATAAAATTTTCTAATTCAGAATTACCATGCCTCCGAATAGTTAGACCACTACATAACAATGGTGTAAGCCGTGATACAGTCCAGGTAATTTTCTCCGGTATAGCATTCCAAAACGATGAGGCCTTTCGCCCATTTTACCGAGGAACTGCGCACGAAGTTGCGAGACCCGCCGTATTACACTGTATGCCAGAATCCATGGAATGTGAGTGGGTGTAATCGGCTAAGGTAAGGTAAGGTAAGGTAAGGTAAGGATAAGGGCTAGTGCTAGTGCTAGGGCTAGCGCAAATCCAGAATTTTGCAAAGCCCTGGTTTTTTTTGCACTTTTGGAGCTTAGCGGAGAGAAGTTTTGACTAAGCAATGTTAACAGAATGCAGGAAGGTAGCAGAAAGGTAGAGCGCGAGATCGAATACTACAATCTCGACGTTATTATTTCGGTCGGGTACCGCGTTAAATCACCGCAAGGTACGCAGTTCCGCATTTGGGCAACGCAGCGGCTCAAGAAATATATCATTAAAGGCTTTGCTCTGAATGACGACCGTTTTAAATCCGGCAATTCCATGAATTATTTCGATGAATTGCAAGACCGCTTGCGCGAGATACGGATTTCGGAACGGTTTTTTTACCAGAAGATTAAAGATATTTATACCACAAGCATTGATTATGATCCCAAAGATGAGAAGACCAAAGAATTTTTTAAAGTGGTACAAAACAAACTGATCACTGCTTTTGTTTCAGGTGAAGTAGTTGAAGAAGGCAATCGAATCAATAACACAGAATTGATTCAAAGCCAATTTAGATCGGCACAAAGTACCGCAACTATAGGTAAAGTTCTGGCTGAAATTGGTCTTCCACTAGGCATTTTAGGAAGCATCATTGGAAATGCCCCCCTGGCATTAGTTGGAAACATTAGTTATGGAGTTGGTGTGCCTATGATAGGAATCGCGGCTGGTAATATGGAAAGGAGTGCAGCATTATTGAACTCCTCCTATGTTCCAAATCCTCGAGGTTGGGGATGGTATTGGACTTCTCTTGGAACGGGAGTCCTCGCATCAATTTTGCTTCAAAATGCAATTTCTGAATTCAATAATGCCAATACAATCGAAGAACAAGAGGATGCTCGATCTGGGCTTCCTGTTATTGTAGTATTATCAGAAAGGTAAACTGTTTCCGCTCTTATATACACTTGCTATTTCTATTGCCTTTTGGCATCAAAATCAAGCCCCTATCGCCGAATTTTTCTTCTGTGTTAAATGACCTGCCAATGAAGCATGAGAATTGGGAGAATTGAGATAGCCCATAATTGAATAAATGTTAGAAATCACCAAAAGTTTTCATTTTTGGTATAAGCCAACCTTTGAACTGCCCCTATTTGTAATACATTTTTGCTATGCAGCGATTTCATTTAGGGCTTCAGCCCACGGGGAGATTAAGTGGGTACTGGGAAGAAGGTGCCGCGGTCGAAGCTGGCCAAAAGGCCATTGAGCTAGATTTAGCTAGTATTTTTGAGCGCGACTCAGAGCATGCATTATTAAAACTGGGTATGTTACCAGAACTACCTATGTTTACAGTCAGTCTTAAGTATTGGCATACTGTGGCCAGCTCTTTTACTGCCATGCTAGAGCGAGAGCCACAGGCTCGCGAGGGCTTAACTGTTAACTTTACACTTGATGAAAACCAGCTTCGTCGTTGGATTTTTCAAGTGCCCCCCATGCCAGGCGCGGAATACCTCAATACCGAAACGTTTCAGGGAATTTGGAATGGCTTGGCACGAGCTTTTCGTGTAATACTAAAATCTCATGCCGGAAATTTTGATGCGACTATTCGAAGTCTATCGAGTCGTAAACAGGTTCCTGACAAAATTCATTTTCATTTGATTGATACAAAAACCGAAGATGGTTTACCCTTCGCATTTGTTGCAACCTATGCCCGTGAAGTGGCGGGTAATGATTCGTTACAGCAGGTGCCGCTGTCCCAGGCACTGGTGGAGTTTAAATCGGAACCTCTCCGTCTGGCAATGCTCTTATCTACTGTTCGTAATCTAGCCGCTGAAATCCCCTTGTTGGAAAACTTGCTCGCGACTCGTGCCTTGTTCAAACCTGTAATGCTGGATGTACACAGAGCCTACGAATTTCTGCAAGCTGTACCTATCATTGAGAAGGCAGGTGTATTATGTCGTATTCCCCGATGGTGGAAGCCCTCTGGTCTGTCAATTCGTGCCGGCCTGACCGTAGGCTCTAAACCAGGTACAGGGCTAGGTCTGGAACAATTGCTCGATGTTGACGCTTCGCTGTTTGTAGATGGAGAGAGAATAACAATTGCCGAAGCGAAACGAATTCTATCAATCGCTAAACCCCTAATATTGCTCAAGGGCCGCTGGGTGAGTGTTAACCAGGAGACACTTCAAAAGAGTTTGGTGCTGATGGAGCAGGCTAAAAAACTGGCAGGTAAAGGCGGAGTCAGTTTTCGTGAGGCCTTAAGTTTGCTCATGGGCGCCAAAGGTGTTAACAAATCAATCGAGTCTTTGGAACTTGAAGTTGAGCCAGGAGCATGGTTAAGTGCTTTGTGGGAGAAAATGAAAAATCCCCGGCTGCTTACAAGTGTTATTCCAGGCAAAGGCTTTCGTGCCAATTTGCGTCCCTATCAACAAGAGGGCGCCAACTGGTTGGGATTTTTATGCGGCCTCGGTTTTGGTGCCTGCTTGGCAGATGACATGGGCTTAGGAAAAACCGTGCAGGTATTGGCCTACCTTGAGTCCTTACGTTCCAAAAAATCTACCGCGACTCCCCATCTACTAATCGTACCGACTTCTCTGCTCACGAACTGGCGAGCTGAGGTTCAACGTTTTGCACCTGAGTTAAAAATTCTGATAGCTCATAACCAGTTCGTTAAGTTACAGTCGCTAAAAGCTTTTGATTTAAAAAAGCTTGATCTTGTTATTACTTCTTACGGAATGTTGGGTCGCTTTCCCTTGCTTGAAAAAATGACCTGGAATCATTTGATTTTGGATGAAGCACAAGCAATTAAAAATAGTGGAACTCGTCAAAGCAAGGCTGTCAAGAAACTAAAAGCCCTGCAAAAAATTGCACTCAGTGGAACACCCGTTGAAAATCGGCTTTCAGATTTGTGGTCAATGTTTGATTTCTTAAACCCTGGATTGCTGGGTTCTGCAACACAGTTCACAACTTTCACCAACGATCTGGATACACAGCCCCAAGGCTATGAACACTTAAGAGCAGTCGTTGGACCCTATATACTTCGCCGCCTTAAAACGGATAAAAAGATTATCAACGATCTGCCTGATAAAGTCGAGCAGACGGTACATGCCCATCTCACAAAGACACAGCAGATTCTTTACAAAAATTGTGTGGAAGAACTGGCCGAAAAGATTGCCAAAGTAGAACCAATAAAAAGGCGTGGATTGGTTCTTCCCTATATTACCAAGCTGAAACAGATCTGTAATCATCCCGATCATTACACTGGCAATGGAGCCTACCATGAAGATCAAAGTGGTAAATTCCAGTTACTTCGTGAAATTTGTGAGGTGATTCGAGAAAAACGTGAGCGAGTGCTTGTGTTTACTCAATATCGTGAGATACTGCCCGCACTCAACAGTTTTCTTAAAGGTATTTTCGCTGCAGAGGGTGTAAGCCTTTCGGGTGAGACCACTCCGAAAGAACGGCTAAACCGGGTTAACAAATTCCAGGGTGAGGCTTATGTACCTTATTTTTTATTGACGGTAAAAGCGGGTGGAATCGGCTTGAACCTGACAGCTGCCAGTCATGTAATCCATTTTGATCGTTGGTGGAATCCGGCGGTAGAAAACCAAGCGACCGATCGAGCCTTTAGAATTGGGCAACATCGCAATGTTATGGTACATAAATTTCTGTGCCCAGGAACTCTGGAAGAAAAAATTGACCTTATTTTACAAGGTAAAACAGAATTGGCCGGAGAAATCATTCAGAGTGACAATGGCAACTGGATGAGTAAAATGGATAACAAGTCCTTGTTAGAAGTGTTCTCCTTAAATTTGGGAGGGGACTAATGGGCTGGGGATACGGTGGTTTTGCACCTTATGAATCGGTTGCATCACGACGAATAAAGAATCAAAAGAAAATTATTCAGTTAAAAGCCAAAAATCCGCATCTATGCCCAATTGTAACACCGGAGAAGGGAAAGTTTTCATCCTCCTGGTGGGGCATGGCTTGGAATAAAAACCTGGAATCCTATAGTGACTTCAGTAACCGATTGGAGCGAGGGAGAAGTTATTTAAGAACAGGGGCCGTGCTTGATTTACAAATAGGTAGGGGTGAGCTTAAGGGTTTGGTTCAGGGCTCGATGTCAAAGCCTTATGAAGTCAAAATCAGCATTAGCCCAGTTGAGGGAAGCTATTTGAGTATTCTTTCTAAAAAACTGACTGATACGGTTGCTTCCATTGCAGACTTATTGTTGGGAAAATTTCCTGAGCCGGTTGGTAAGCTCTTGTTAATAAATCCAGGGGGACTGTTCCCCGAACCCAAACAAATAAAATTTAAATGCTCCTGCCCTGATGGGGCTTATATGTGTAAACATGTTGCCGCAGTGTTATACGGAGTTTCTGTTCGACTGGATGTAAGCCCAGGGCTGTTTTTCGAGCTTCGACAGATTGAAATGAACAAGTTGGTCAGTAAAGTGCTATCAGACCATGTTGATGCTATGGTAGGCACTGCAGGGCCAAGTAAAAACTTGCGGGGAAAAAAGTTTGTTCGAAAAAGTGTTTTGAAAGATCGTAAAGGAAATTTGGTAACAGACCAAGGATCTTCGTCTGTTTCTCTTCTGTCTGGATTAAAGTCGGTTGATCTTGATCCCGAAGAATTGTCTGCCCTGTTTGGGATTGAGACCCAAGCTCTAAAAAAATCAAAGCTAAGAAAATCCCGGTAAGTGGCAGGGATGTGAAAGGGCTTGCGCCCCCGCAGCGGATATGTAAACATATTTATTTGCCGCGAGGAGGCCGAGCGATGAGCGAGCCTGTAACAGCCCGGTGCGCCTGGTGACATAAAGGGTGAGGCGGGGCGCAGTCACCCAGATAAAAGAATTACTATGAATTTTCATCAGAATTCCGTATTCCCTAGAAATTCATAAAATATTTATCCTAATACTTTAGTTCGTGTAACAATGAGGCACAGTTTCCCTTGCGGTTCATTTTTTCAACAAATACATTCGAAATTGACTCTGTATCGCCTGCATCACCAATTCAGGCACGCCGGCTTGCTCAGCGAATTCACTCCAACGTTGTAGTGTCTCACCTACTTCTTCGATTATCTGAACACCGCGGTTGCGTTTAAATCCGGCTTGTCGGGAGATTGTTAATAGATCTTCTCGTGTAAACTGGTCGCGTTTTCCATTGACACTCATTTGATGTTGTCCGGTCCAAACTCCCTCGTGTTGATAACTGTATGTCATATCGTAGGCCGGAGCCAATGACCAGAGGCCTTGTTTATTCATCAGGAAGCTAATGTTTTTGACATGGTCGTCTTGATTTCTGGCTAAAATATTAAACACCATGCGTCTGTATAGTTGTTCCTGCTCTTCCAGTGATAGCTGAAGCGTTTTCATAATCTGTATTACTTCTTCATATGAATGCACACCGGGGGCATTGTAATCAAAGTGCCCCAAGGCCCCAAGCGACTGCATGTGAATCTTCTGACCCTGTGGACCACGGTCGAAACGTTTCGTCATAAAGTGCCTGCGGGGACCTTCTTCTAACAATC
>JBBQAD010000010.1:0-17153 GCA_038315885.1 Fibrobacteria bacterium
ATAAATGAAGTAATGAGTGAAGTGATTTAGGATACAGAATTAAAAAGTTCATTGTGAAGTGAGGATTGTGTGAAGAGTTACAAAGTTGCGGTATTGGCAGGGGATGGAATTGGTCCAGAGGTGATGGCTGAGGCAACAAGAGTACTTGAAAGTGTACAGAAAAAATTCGGATTTTCTATTGATACTCAACAAGCTGATGTAGGTGGCTGCGCCATTGATAATCACGGCGAAGCGCTCCCTGCTTCAACTATTAAAGTTTGTGAAGAGAGCCAGGCTATTTTGTTTGGTTCAGTAGGCGGCCCTAAGTGGGAACCATTGCCTGCCGAGAAACAACCCGAACGTGCCGCGCTCCTGCCCTTGAGAAAACATTTTGGTCTGTATTGTAACATGCGTCCGGCCAAGGTTTATTCCGCCTTGGCGGCGGCTTGTCCGCTTAGACCGGATATAGTGAAGAACGGCTTTGATATCCTTTGCATGCGAGAGCTGACCGGCGGCATTTATTTTTCAAAGCGTGAGGGCTCCAAAGGCCGAGAAGGCTCGGGCGAAAACGAACGCGCCTGGGATACCAAAGAATATACCCGTAAGGAAATCGAGCGTATAGCCCGCAAAGGTTTTGAAGCGGCTCGACTGCGACGAAAGATGCTCTGCTCAATCGATAAGGCTAATGTGTTAACATCGATGGTATTCTGGAGAGAAATTGTAACGGCTTTGGGAAAAGAATACCCTGATGTAAGCTTAAGTCATATGTATGTAGACAATGCTGCGATGCAACTGTTAAAGAACCCTCATCAGTTCGATGTGATGTTGTGTGGTAACATGTTTGGCGATATTCTTTCTGATGAATGCGCCATGTTAACAGGTTCGATGGGCCTCTTGCCTTCGGCTTCTTTGGCTGAAGGAAGCTTCGGCTTGTATGAACCTGCCGGGGGCTCCGCTCCTGATATCGCTGGTCTGGGTATCGCCAACCCAATTGCGCAAATCCTGTCAGCGGCCTTAATGCTTCGATATAGCTTTGGAGAAGAAAAGGCTGCCGCAGCGATTGAAGCCGCGATTGAAAAAGTGATTGTGCAAGGCTATAGAACCGGAGATATTTGGACTGAAGGTTGTAAAAAGCTGAATACCCGCGAGATGGGGGATGCGGTATTGGCGGCGATTTAGTTCTCGGATGTGTATAGCTTTTACACATTTCTATGCAAAAAATGCTCTAATTACTGGAACTCAATGATCTAAAAAAGCGATAATAACTTGGGGAATCCCATTATTATCATGGATGCAAAATACACAGTACTACTTCCGGCTTTCAATGAGGCGCATTGCATTGTAACCGTTATTACTCAACTTCAGACCTTAGCTCATTGTGAAGAAATTCTGGTGGTGGATGACGGCTCTAATGACGGTACGGCGGAGTTGGCTAAACTGGCGGGAGCACGGGTAATTTCACATGCCTATAATCGCGGTTATGGGGCAGCCTTAAAAACAGGCATTCGAAACTGCAAAAGTGAATTAGTGATACTCTGTGACGCAGATGGACAGCATCCAATCCAAGAAGTGCAGCGCATAGCCGCGTTAGCCTCGCAGTATGATATGGTCGTTGGATCGAGAATCAACAACGGCAGTTACTGGTATAGAAGCCCAGGAAAAGTGTTACTCCGCGCTTTTGCAAGCATGCTTGCAGAACAAAAAATCCCTGATCTCAATTCTGGGTTACGCAGTTTTCGAACTGAAGTGATACGTCGATATTTACATTTGATGCCCAATGGCTTTTCTTTTTCAACCACCAGTACCCTTGCGTTATTTTCAAAGGGCCATCCCGTTCACTATGAACCGATTGAGGTAGCTCCCAGGCAGGGTAGACCCAGTTCTCTTCGAATTTGGAAGGATGGCTGGAATACTCTGCAATTAATCGTGCGCCTAACTGTGCTTTTTAATCCGATGAAGGTTTTCCTTCCCAGCGCTGTTTTTTTCTTAGGCGCATCTCTAGTTTACTTTGCGGCCTACAGTGCCACAATTCGAGTTCATGTTACAGAATCCATGGTATTGCTTTTTGTGACCGGAATTCTGTTACTCTTTATGGGTATATTATCAGAACAAATCTCTGCCCTGCGCAGAGACATGCGAGAAGATGTTTAATGTGCGGCTTGTTTGGGATAGTCTCCACCCAGGCTCAAAGCTTTAACTCTAGCCTAATTCAATTACAAACAGAAAAATTGCTTAAGCTTTCCGCTTCCAGAGGGAAAGAGGCAACTGGATTGGCATGGTGGCAACAATCTGATACAAAAACCGAAGAATTAGAAATACTTCGCAAACCCTTAGCACCCCATCAATTTATACGAGACCGCACCTACCATGATTTTTGGAGTAAACGAAAACACACATCAAGTGAAGAAAGTAAGACCTGGTTTATAATTGGCCACTCTCGTCTGGTTACAAATGGTTCACAGCAAAATGAAAGAAATAACCAACCTTTGGAACGGCAAGGCGATGTTTTGCTGCATAACGGAATTGTTGTGAATGATGATGATTTATGGAAGGCTCATCCAAAGCTGAAACGATTGGCAGAAGTAGACTCAGAAGTATTACTGGCGATGTTAGTGGATGGGGTATCAGGAGATTTTACTGTTTCGGATAGTTGTAAAAACTTGTATCGACAAATTAAAGGCACAGCCTCTTTAGTTTGGTGGAATCATAATCAGAAGACCATGACGCTATCTACGAATTGTGGTTCTCTGTATTATTGTATCAGCAATGGAATGCTTTATTTTGCATCTGAAAAATCATTTTTAGAAAACTTCTGTGCTACTTTTAAAATTCACTCCAGCGAAATTATTCACCTATCCCCACTAACAGCTATTCATATTAATACTTTTAAAAATAAGCCAAGTATCAATCCTATTCAAAAGTCTGAGCTGCCTGAGAGCAGTATTCCGACTCGAATGAAAATAATTGAAAAAATTGTAAATCAGAATCAAGCAGTCGTGCTTAATCCCGAACAAAGGGGTATTTTGCGTTGCCGCAATTGTATTCTTCCGGCAACTATGCCTTTTATTGAATTTGATTCCACTGGATTGTGTAATTATTGCCAAAATTATAAACCTCTGATTTATGGGGGTAAAGATGACTTGCAGCAGTTCATCAATCGTTCGCGAAAAAATGGAAACACTAATTGTGCCGATTGTATTGTTGCTTTTAGCGGAGGTAGGGATAGTAGCTACGGATTACATCTATTGAAAAAAGAGTTTAATCTAAGGCCGCTCGCCTTTACCTATGATTGGGGTTTAGTAACTGATTTGGGACGACGAAACCAAGCCCGGATGTGTGGAAAACTGGGTATTGAACAGATACTAGTATCTGCAAACTTGGCTGCAAAACGCGAATATGTGCGTCTAAATATTGAAGCATGGTTGAAGAAACCGCATTTGGGAATGATTCCCTTATTCATGGCAGGAGATAAACAATTCTTTTATTATGCCAATCGTATCCAGAAACAAACGAAAATTCCCATGGTGATATTTTGTGAAAATCGCTTGGAACAAACCCGTTTTAAATCTGGATTTATGGGTGTTGAAGAACCAGGGAATCGCGTTTACAATTTATCCATGACAGGTAAGTTACAACTTGCCGGAGCTTATCTCAAAGCATTTGGCAGTAATATCGGCTATTGGAATCGGTCCTTAGGTGATACAATGCTATCCTACCTTTCAGCCTATTTTCAACAAAATAAATATCTTTTTTTGTATGATTACATTCCTTGGAATGAATCAGAAATAGATATCTGCTTAGAGAAAGAATATGAATGGGAAAAAGCGGAGGACAGTCCTTCGACATGGAGAATAGGTGATGGTTCTGCTGCATTTTATAATTATATCTATTATCAAGTTGCCGGATTTACGGAGTTTGATACCTTCCATAGTATGCAAATCCGTGAAGGGCATATTACTCGAGATGAAGCACTGCGAAAAGTTGCACAGGAAAATCAACCTCGATGGAAGACTTTGCATGAATACGCCGAAGTGATTGGGTTCAATCTTGAGCGTGCACTTAAAATAATTGATGCAATTAAGCCACTAGGGAATTTAAAATCTTTAGAACCTCTAAAGCCATGATTCTTCCAAATGAAAAAAAACGGAAACGAGTCTTACTTATTGTTCCCGAATACCCGCCTATCGTAGGGGGTTCAGGACAATTGGCTTATGATTTGGTTACTTCATTACACGAAATAATGGATTTTGATGTGATCACTGCAGGTGTGAAATCGCGCGACAGCTGTGAGCAAAGTCAATTCGGAAAGACTTGGCGATTAGCCGTTCCATTTCGACTTCATCCTTATTTCGATGCAACTTGGTTATCGATGCTTGTTTTTAGTCTCCGTAGTTTTTACTTAGGCATAAAAGAGAATCACTCTCGGCATTATGATCTAATACATGGTTTACACCTGATTCCTTCTGGAGCCATCGCCTTTTGTATTGGATACATTACAAAGTGTCCTTGGAAGATGACTGCCATTGGGGCCGAATTAGTAGAACCCAGCAAAGTAAAGGGTGTTCAAAATCAAAAATTGTATCAGTATTTCTTAAAACAATTATTGAAAAGTAAATGTTCGGTTTCTGCAATTTCGAATGATATCGCTAGTAGAACTCGAAGCTTAGTGGAAAATACCTCTGTTACTGTAATATCTCCTGGAATTCGCCTGACTCCCGTGATAGTAAAAAAAAACAATACTCGATTAGAAATTCTAACTCTGTCTCGACTGGCACCTCGTAAAGGTCTCGAACTTCTGGTGGAAGCGATAGCGCTGTTGAATTTTTCCTCTTTTCAGCTTTGCATTGCTGGCTATGGTCCTTCCGAAGAAAACCTGAAATTCTTAGTGCGAACAAAAGGTTTAGATGAAAAAGTTTTCTTTGAAGGACGGGTTACGGATGCCAGAAAATGGGACTTATACACTCAAGCAGATCTCTTTGTTATGCCTTCTCTGCATGAAGGATTTGGAATAGCTTGTCTGGAGGCAATGTCGATGAGTTGTCCAGTTATCGTCAGCCAAGCAGGTGGAAGCGATGACTTGATCAGCGATGGGGTAGAAGGAGTTCAATTAAGAAGCAGACTTCCAGTAGAACTAGCTCAGGTGATTACCACTTTATGGAAAAATTCAGGTTTACGTAAAGAAATGGGTCAAGCTGCCCGCAAAAAGGCAGAACAATTTTCTGTCGAGAGCATGGGACAAAAGTATCGGCAGTGGTATGGAATCTGAGTCATTGAGAAAAGATTTTGAAAAAGCGGTTTCTCTACATTACCGAAACATGTTGGAAGCATCCCAAGGAGAGCATGAAAGCCAAAAATCCTTGCATTTTAGATTGTATCATCGGAATTTATACCCATACTTACCGAAGCAAAAACAAGCAAGAATTGTCGATATAGGATGCGCATTTGGACAGCTACTTGAATATTTACGTTCCCAAGGTTACAGTGAGATTTCAGGGGTAGAAGTCAGTCAAGAATTAGCGGAAAAAGCCAGACGAAAAGATTTTCATGTCGAATGTTGTGACGCAATCAGTTTTTTCATAAAAAGTAAAAATCAATTCGACTGCGTCATTCTATATGATGTAATCGAACATCTTTCCAAAGAATCAGGCTATACTTTGCTTCAGGAAATTTTGGAAAAATTAAGTGCTAATGGCAGATTAATGCTTGTACTTCCCAACATGGGTAATCCTTTGACAGCGGCTCGGGGCCGTTATGCAGATCTTACCCATGAAGCCGGATATACAGAAGAAAGTATCTCATTTCTGTTGAAGTTAGCTGGATTTAAAAAAATCCAAATTAAGGCTATCGATCATTTTGTACTTCCATTTCCAGTGTTTAATTTCGTCGGGAGACTATTTCTATTACTAATTAATTCGACCTTAAAGCTTTTGTTGTTAGCCTATGGAATCAGAGGAACAACAGTGCTATCGAAAAACATGTTGGTCATTGCGGAGAAATTTTGAGCAAAGCAAGCGCCTTGAAATTAAGTCTGGCACTTCTCATTCTTTTGGTAGCCTTTGGAAGTATCGCTCGTTACGCAATCATCAATTCTAATTCACTCGATTTTTCTGAGATTCATATTGATTGGCTCTTTCTAGGAATGGCGTTCTTATTTCAAATATTGACATGGATTTTTTTCTCATTTTCCTGGAAGATCATCATTCGAGAGGCAGGTAATTTAAAAATAGGATTTACCGAAGCATGGATTGTTTTACTCCTTCCTCAATTTGCCGCCTATATGCCATTTCGCATTGAATCTTTGATTGGACGGGTATGGATATTGAAAAAAATCGAGTTAAGTAATGCTAACATTTTAATCGCCATGTTTAGGTTTGAATTGACACTTGTATTCTGTGCCTTGAGTGCTTCGATCTGTTGGATAGGTTATTATGGGAAAAAAATTGAAATTTTAAATAAACTATTTCCTCTTATTTTTTCTTTGATACTTTTGACTGTAATACTCATTCTCTTGTTGAAAGATAGAGTTCCGTTAAAAATTAAGAATTGGTTTGAACTGAAATTTCCAGGACTAAACTGGAATTGCTTTCGGTCGCCTTATTTATGGTTTTACCAGGTTTTAGGCTGGTTAGCGAGTGCATGCATGTTCTGGTCACTGGCAGTCTCCTTGGGTTGGCCTAGTGATTTTTCAGCCTGGGTATATGGAGTCGGTGCCTATTTTGCTGCCAAAACTTTGGGCTTCATTGCTTTTGTTGTACCCTCCGGTTTGGGTGTAATCGAACTAGTTTTGCTAGCCTCATTGAGCCCAATGTCGCCAAGCCATTCTGCTGCTCCTATCTTAGTTCTAATCGCAGTGTTTCGAATTTGGCAAATTGGAATGGATCTGCTTGGGTCTTTTGCTGCCTGGAATCTATATCACTTTTCCTTTAGTCGAAAGACTAATATTCCATCTTGATCGAATAGCACTTGATGAGTTTGAGCATGAATTAATGCTTGTAATTCTTTTAATACTTCTGATTTTCTATGCCAATCATAATCAATCTGTTCCAAAGTGTCGAGAATCACATATTCCATTCTTGAAAAATCATAGGGTCGCGGGAATATCCACAGAGTTTCTCGATGGCTTAAATAAGGGGCGAGGTGTCCACTGCTGCTGACCTTTGCGGTTTTGGGAATCAATTTGATAGCTTGCTTGGAAATTGTGTCATGAGTTGTAACTCTATACTGTTGTGTATCTCTCCAAAAGCGCTGGCCCAATGGACTTGGTCCGATACTTAGCATCCAGACTAGTGAAAAACTAAGAAGCAAGGCTGCGAAGTCAAAATTTGAATATTTTGCTTGAAATTTTGCGGTAACCAGAGCGGTGTTTGCAAACAGAAGTGGAATTAGGCTATCGGAGTGGTGATTAAAAATGTCGAGTTGGAACAATAAATCTTTCATCCATAAAAGACTTCCTGAAAAAAGTCCTAAGATTCCCATAGGGGTCAATAATGAAAGGAAAGCCAGAGGAGCGAGAAGATGAATCACGTTTTCGAAATTTGATTTTGTAAAAATAACCTGGAAATATTTTTCTGGAGAATGATAGAGCGTAGATATAATCGACTTTGCCCCATGATTGGAACCCAAACTGGAGTAATTACTTTGAAATAAGGGTGAAACTTCTCCTTGATTAAAAAGCGGCATTATGAAGAAAAAAACTAAGACAAAATATAGTGTTCCAAGCAGAGCGAAATTGATACCGATTTTTCTTTTTGAACCAAGCCACCATAGCCACAAACCGTAAGATAAGATCGCTAAACCGCCTATTTCTTTGCAGGCAAGAGCCAAGGCACATGCAATGCCTGCTTTTAGGATTTTTCCCTCTAAACAGTAGACCAGAAATGCCATCAGTGGGACAATGGAAAGAGTATCTCCATGTAGACCGAATAGGACACTAAATTGTAAAGCAGGATAACAAAAGAGAGCGACAGAAAAAGCCAATGAGATTTCAGTGGAACAGTTTAGGGCTCGCGCAAGTCGGTAGCTAAAAGGAATCAGCAAAGCCAGGATTAAAGTCTGTATATGCAGCCAAATTCGCGCGTCACCCAGCAAAGAAAATGGACTGAGCAAGAAATAGATAGGTTCAAAGTGCCAACCGAGACGACTCATATTTTCGCCGGATTGGATATCAGTCGAAAATAAAAGATCCCCTTTTATGGTATTGTACAAGGCTTGATCCATATTTCCGAGATCAGCCATTTCGAATGATAAGGCTCGGTATTTTAATTCGTTTAATGGTATCCAAAACAAAAGAAAAAGACTGGTTAATCCAGCAAGTACTGTTCGAGGATTGAGTTGGATGCGCTGGTTTTGAATGAGGAAATAAAGACTAAAGGCTATTAGCGATAATGTGCCAAGCCTACATCCATATTTAAGAGAGGGATAAGAAGTGGGAATGCAGTAACGGGAAAATAGGATCAAACAAACTCCGAAGGACAGGGCTGCTGAAAAGCAGAGCCAGCGAGAACCTGTTGATTTTGGGAAGAACCAATCCATTTTAAAACACAACCAGGATCATAATAAAGAATTCGAATTAAACCTACCCAAGTTGCCCAGTCTGAGAGATGTTCAATAATTTGTTAACAGTATTTTTCATATTGTATTGAGTAAAAAATTCATTCTGTTTTTTTAGTGAAATATTTTTTGGATTATGTATGATTTCATCCATAGCACGAACTAAATCATTTAAATCACCAATCTTACAAACCGATCCCAATTCATATTGACGTACAATAGAACCCATATCTCCGGCTTCTGAAACTACCAGAGGAGTTCCTGTAAAGACCGAATCACTTAGAGCCATGGGAATGCTTTCTTCCCGAGAGGGTAATACATAACAACTTGAATTTGTTAACATTTTTAAAAATGCTTCTCTATCGAGATAACCGCCTGCTTGAAATCGGTCGGGAAAGCGGTTTTTAAGGAACTGCAAATCTTTTTGAAGCTGTACTTTCAAAGAGCCACCTCCGAAGAACAAGCATCTGAGCTTTTGGTTTTTTTCTAGGAGTATTTTACAGGCAGCGAGATACAAATCTGGGGCTTTAGCCTTTTCCCAGCGGGCACAGTAAAAAAACTGGAATGACTCCATTTTAGGCACAGAAACCATTTGCGTCAGATCCGGAAGTCTCAAGCTGGCCGCAAAGTGACACTGTACACCGCTTAATGCTTCAACTTCTTTTGCCAAAGCAAGTCCATCAGCCGCTACACTTTTCGCCGATTGAAGAATGTTACGAATCCATTGACGAAAAATGGGCATTCTTCCATATGTCCATATATCTGAACCTAGACACCAGACCACAAAAGGAACATGTGGAATTTGTTTACAATAATGACCGGCAGGCAAAGCCCAAAGCGCGATTAATAATTCGGGATCAAATTCATGTACACACTTTTTAATTTCCCTTTGACCCTGAAGCCAGAGGCTGATAAAATGCATCCAATGTTGTGGTTTCCATATTTTTAAATGACCTAATAAGGTCTTACCACCGCTCCAAGGAAATCGCCAAACCTTAAATGTGTAGAGGTCTTGGTAGTTTGGACTATTCTGAGTGAATACAGAGACTGAATGTCCCATTTGCAGTATTTCATGGGCAAGTCGTACACTTAAGTTACCCGCGGCTGCATCTCCTGCATCCGGACGAGAGGGGAAATTGTGAGTAACAATTAAAATGCGCATGAAATCGTGGGTTTTTTCATTTTGCGTAATATTGAAGCACTTTTGTAAACCCGGTCACGATGGAGTTAACCTCAGTGTCACTTAAATCGGGAGAAAGCGGTAGTGATAGAATTCGCTGAGAAACCAGATGTGCATTTTCAAAATCTTTTGCCTTAAATCCAAACATTTTCTTCATGTAGGGTTGCAGGTGAAGACTTAAGTAATGAATTCCAATGCCGATATTTTCAGCCTCTAATGCTTTGCAGATTTTGTCTCGAGTAGCATTTAATTCAGATAAATTCAATTGTACTGTGTACAAGTGATACGCGTGTCGACTACCCTTTTCCAAAGGACTTTGCTGAATAATGGGCAATTCTCTGAATGCCTTCTGATATTGATTCCAAATTATTTCACGCCGAGCATGATTTTCTTCAATTCGGGCGAGTTGATGAAGACCGAGCGAGGCTTCTATATCAGTCATATTGGCCTTATAGCCTCGTGTTACAACTTGATAATGATGAAATTCTTTTTCCCTATAGCGATTATAGGCATTTTTATCTAAACCCTGGGTCGAAAGAATTCGAATGAGGTCCGCATCTTTCTGTCTTTTACAGAGAACCATACCTCCATCACCGGTAGTTAAATTTTTTGTGACATAAAAACTGAAACAACCAAAATCACCAAAAGTTCCCGCAGCTTGATTGTTCCACTGCGTCTCAATAGCGTGGGCACAATCTTCCACAATGGCAAGTTTATGTTTTTTTGCGATGCTGACAATAGTGTCCATATCACAGGGGCGACCCGCAAAATGAACCGGAAGGATAGCCTTAGTTCGTTTAGTTAGGGCGGCTGAAATCTTGTTTGGGTCGATGTTTAAAGTATAAGGGTTACAGTCTACAAAAATCGGCTTGGCATTTGCGTTTAAAATGGCATTGGCAGTCGCACAAAATGTCATCGGAGTAGTGATGACCTCATCTCCCGCTTTGAGATTCAGTGCAAGAAGAGATAAATGTAAGGCTGATGTGCACGAATTCAAGGCGACCGCATGCTGAGCTTGCTTATATTCTGCAAAGTTTCCTTCAAATTTCCGGGTCTTGGGTCCTGTTCCTATCCAACCTGATTTTAATGTATCAATCACTTCGTTTATTTCTTCATTTGAAATGGCTGGTCGACCAAATGTGATAAACTGGGGTGAACTGGGTTTAGCCCCATTAATTGCTAAGAAATTTGAATTTTTAGCCCTTGAATGAGCAACTGCTTTTGCAACTTTTTTTGAAGCTGCATTTACCCTTACATTTGTCATTGCGACTCTTCTGTGAGAAAATGATGATAAGATATTGTTCGACGATCTACCAGGAGTGAACCGAGAAAACCAAAAAGAATGATCTGTAATCCGCTGAGCATGAGAAAGACTCCACAGAGTAACAGTGCAAAATGTCCGATTCGACCTGAGAAAAAAAGTCCGTGAATGACCAGTATCGAATCAATACTGAAACCCATTAAAGCGACTGCCAATCCAATCAGGCCAAAGAACTGCATGGGTTTCTCTCGATAGGCATGAAGAAATAGCACTGTAAACAAATCAAAAAAAGTTTGAAAATATCGACTTAATCCGAATTTGCTTTTTCCATGTACACGCTCCAGATTTTTTACCGGGTGTTCTTCCACCAGGTAACCGCGCCAGTGGACCAGAATAGGAAGATAACGAAAGGTATTTCCTTGCAGCGCAATCTGCGAAACACAGGTTCTTTTGAAAACTCGGAGGGGACAATTGATATCGTGCAGGTGCAGCCCGGTTAGTATTCTAACTAGAGCATTAAAAGTTTTTGATAATAGGGTTTTATGAAGAACACTTTTTCCTGATTGCTTCCAGCCGCTGACAAAATCCGCTCCATTCTGGATTTTATCCCAAAGGGAAAGAAGATCATTTGGGTCATCTTGTAAGTCCCCATCCATCGTGGCTATCAGTCTTCCCTTGGACTTTTGAAAACCCAAGGCATAGGCCGCTGATTTCCCCAGATTTTTACGGAAGTGATAGACTCGAAAACGGGGTTGGTCTTTAGTACACCTGGTTAATTCGGTTTTGCTTTCATCGGACGATCCATCGTCTATCAGCAATACCTCAGAGGAAAAGGGCGCAGAGCATAAAAATTTTTCGATTGTCTTTACCAAAGTCTCAATGGTCATTCCCTCATTAAACAGAGGAACAATTAGGCTGAGCTCTACAGCCTGTTCGGCGCTCCAGGAGGGCGGCTGATCTATTATTGGCTGATTCGTAATTTCGGGCTTCAAGCTGTGCCTCGGGCAGATTATATAATAGATGTCGGATCAGGGGCAAGTTACTTTTACCAACAATTAGGGAAAAAACTGGATGATTTTATCAGTTGAATGATTTTATCTGTCGATGCCATATAATGATATAATTCATTGATCAATGCTCCTAAAAGCAATTAAAAATTGGCTTCCTTTTTTACTCCTCTGGGGCATACTGATAGCGTATTATGTGCCAAAGATTGACGATATCATTCCCCCTCGAAATGATGATTGTCTCTACTTGATGCTTGCAAAAAGCTTCTGGGAAGGAAAGGCCTATCGGAATCTAGCGGCACCGGATGTTCCTGATTTTATTGTAGTTCCGAGCGCCTTTCCTCTTCTGCTTGCTCCCGGGTGGGCAGGAGGCACCTTTCCCATATATTGGGCGAAATTAGGCCTCACTCTGCTTTTTTCTCTGGCAGTAGTCTTTACCACACTTTGGTTGCGGTCAAGAATGGAATTGGCTACTGCACTACTAGTTGGTCTTGCCATCGGCCTTTCTCCCAGTATGGCTTTTCTACACAATTCTTTTCTAAGTGAAACAGTGTTTATTTTCCTTTTGTCGCTGTCTTTCCTTTTGCGCGATCGAATAGCCAAGTCGAATCAGGAAAACTTGGCATTCGGAATTCTCTATGCACTGATCCTCGTCGTGCTGGCGAGAACACGCATTGTTGGTTTGCCAATTGCGATTGTACTTTTGATTGAACAATTAAAAAATCATCGTTGGAAGAATGTATTGACTGCTTCCACCTTATTATTAGTCTGGCTTGTAGCGGAGCATTTTGGTAGTCATAATCTTCCTGCTGGAGAGGGTGGATATTTACGAAATGATATTTTAGCCAGATATCCCTTTGTTACTGAGCCCATTTTCGCGCTTGTTAATCTCTCCAAACATGTAATACTCACAGTAAGGGATTTCTTTGGAACAGTGCTAATCGATTTTCTTTGGCCATTTTTTTATGGAATGCATCCAATGGATAAAATTAAGCGGGTAGTTGTGCTTTTGATATCCCTATCCGTAGTGCTTGGTTTTGTAAAGGCCTGGAAACGGTTTCCCAAAGATCGATTTTTGTATCTAGCTGTTATTCTAAGCTTATTGCCCCTGTTTAGCCAACGTTCGGGAGCCTTTTATCGTTATCTCTTGCCTTTTTTACCAATCTTATTTTTCTGGCAATTACAAATTATTAAACCTGGTTGGCCTTGGATTCGTTTGGGATTAGTGATACTCTTTGCCTTTAACCAAATTGTGGCCACAATTTCAGGAAAAGGCATAGATCCCTTTCTTAAGGATCAGCTTAGTTTCGAAATATTTCATGAAAAAATTGCTGCGCTTCCAAAGCCTCAAGTGTTACTCAGCCCTCAAAACTTCTATTCGTACCTTTTAACCGAAAATCGAACCTTGATTTTCAGACCCGGTTCAATTTATCTCCCTCGGCCTAAATATTTAAAAACAAGTGATACATGTATCTATCTGATTTCAAAATTAGATGATCCTATCGCTTCAGGAAATACTAGAGTCGAAAAGGTTTCCAGAGAAGAAGAGGATGATGTTAGGTCAGATTGGCTCGGTGAATCGTATATACTGGGATTGGATACTTTGAACGCAGGGCCCCCTCTCTTGAAATCAGGCCCCTGGCGACTTTGGAGAGCAGGTGCTGGGTTGCGACCTTATTTAGAGAAGCAAACGAAGGTTATATTTCCCTCAGGCAAATAGGTTTACGAATTGGATGATGAGGAATTTATGAGTTCTGCACAATTGGATTGGAAAAATTTAGGGTTTCAATTTCTGCCCACGAAGGGATTCGTCCAAGCTGATTTTGCCAAGGGGGGCTGGAGCAAGTTAGAAGTAAAATCGGAACCCTATATTCCCATGCATATTGCAGCGAATTGTTTGCATTACGGTCAGGCGGCCTTTGAGGGATTGAAGGCATTTCGAACCAAAGACAATCAGGTCAAGTTGTTCCGTCCCGACATGAATGCCAAACGAATGCAAGCCTCTGCGGATCGCATTTGTATGCAGGCTCCTAGTGAAACACTTTTCGTAGAGGCTTGTCAGGAAGCCGTTCGCTTGAATCTGGACTTTGTACCACCTTACGGCACGGGTGCTTCACTGTATATCCGGCCTCTGTTAATTGGTACTGAGCCTACCATCGGGATTAAGGCCTCCGAAACCTATAGTTTTTTTGTGCTGGTGACCCCTGTTGGCCCCTATTATAAAACAGGATTCAAACCCGTTGAGGCTATGGTGATTGAGAAATACGATAGAGCCGCTCCGCTGGGAACGGGTCTTGCAAAAATAGCCGGAAACTATGCTGCCAGCCTTAAAGCAAGCTATCTATCAAAAGAAAAAGGCTATCCCATCAATCTCTTTACTGACCCCAAAGAGCATAAATATGTGGATGAATTTGGAACTTCAAATTTCATTGGCATCACTTCTAAGGCTGAATACAAAACCCCAAAATCGTCATCCATCCTTTCGAGTATCACCAATGACAGCTTGCAGGTCTTGGCAAAAGAACTCGGATGCAGCATTCATTGTGAACCAATTGCCATGGATTCTTTATCGCAATTCTCTGAAGTCGGAGCCTGTGGAACGGCGGCCGTGATTACCCCGGTGAGCGCGATTCACTACCAGGGAAAGAAAATAAGCTTCGGCAAAGCCGATGTTGCAGGGGAGACCCTCACTAAACTGTACAAACAACTGCAGGGCATTCAATTTGGAGAATTAGCGGATAAATACGGTTGGATGCTGGAGGCTTAAGCTGCAACTTGACGAGAATTTATGATTCGGACTATTATTAGACTATGCGTAAGATTGTGAACATCAAAATGAAAGCGGGCTCAATTAGTCATTCTCAGGCGAGCGGGCACTAAGCATTTTTTACGCTTAATCAAAAGGCCCGCCCCTCGGCGGGCTTTTTTATTTAAGCCAGCCAGGAGAAGGGCCAGTCAGACTCAGTGTCACATTGCCATTGGGTTACAGGAGAGAATATGAACCAGAACCTCAAAATCTATGACACCACCCTTCGAGATGGCAATCAGGCCAAGGGTCTGTCCTTTTCACTAAATGATAAATTGAGTATTGCCCGTAAGTTGGATGCTTTCGGTATGGATTATATCGAAGGTGGATGGCCGAATCCCACCAACCCCACCGATGTTGATTTCTTTATACAAGCCCGAAAAATGAAATGGAGTCATGCCAAGATTGCTGTTTTCGGCAGCACTTGCCGTCCTAATATCCAAGCAGAAAAAGATAAGGGGCTTTCTTATTTGATCGAAAGCGGCGCTCCAGTGATTACCATCTTCGGTAAGAGTTGGGATTTGCATGTTACCGAAGTGATACGTACTACTCTGGAAGAAAACCTTCGCATGATCAAAGAGTCGGTTCGCTATCTCAAACAACATGCAGAAGAAGTGATCTATGACGCAGAACATTTTTTCGATGGATACAAATCGAATCCAGAATATGCATTAAAGGCTCTGCAAGCGGCCCAAGAAGGTGGTGCTGATTGTATCGTCCTCTGTGATACCAATGGAGGAATGGCCTTACCTTGGGAAACGGAAGAAATCGTACGAAAAATAGGTGAACTATTGAAAGTTCCGCTGGGAATCCATGCTCATAATGATACTGGAGTCGCAGTTGCCAATTCCATCGCTGCCGTGCGGGCGGGAGCCGTGCAGGTGCAAGGTACAGTCAATGGTTACGGAGAACGTTGCGGCAATGCTAATCTGACTGTTATTGTGCCTTCGTTACAAATCAAGATGGGCTATTCCATATTACGAGAAGATCAGTTAAGAACGCTGAAGGCTCTCAGTGTCAGCGTCAGTGAAATCGCCAATTTATCAGAAGATATCCGGCAGCCCTATGTCGGTGAAGCTGCCTTTGCCCATAAGGGTGGGGCCCATATCGATGGTGTTATGAAGCTACAACGTAGTTTTGAACACATGGATCCTTCCATTATTGGAAATAGTCGGGATTTTATAATATCCAATCAAAGCGGCGGAAGTTTGGTCTTGGATAAAGTGAACCAAATCAAACCTAATCTGGATAAAAACAGTGCCGAGGTTCGTGAAATTCTGGCGGATGTAAAGCGTCTCGAAGATGAAGGCTATCACTTTGAAGTGGCGGATGCCAGTTTTCAATTGTTGGCGCGACGAAAGCTTTCACTCTTTCAAGATCGATTTGAATTTTTAGGCTTTCGTTCCATTGAAGAACGCCGTGAAAATGGAGACATCTACTCTGAATTTACCATCAAGCTCAAAGTGGGCGGTGAAATAGAACACACGGCTGCCGAAGGCAACGGTCCTGTCGATGCCATGAATGCAGCTGTTTTAAAGGCTTTAATCCGTTTTTTCCCCAATTTGCAATCTTTGGCCTTAACTGATTATAAAGTCCGTGTTCTGGATAATAATAAAGGCACCGGAGCCAAGGTGCGAGTGTGGATTCGCTTTCATGATGTAAACAAAGTGGATGATGAAGGATGGGGCACCATCGGTGTATCTACTAATATTGTGGAAGCCTCCTGGCTTGCTCTGATGGATGGAATCAATTATAAGCTGTTAAGAGATGCAGAGTCAGAAAATGAAAGTTAATCGATGTTGAAAATTATTAAGGTTAATTCACTTAAACATCCAGAAGTGAAGCGACTTACTCATCGTGAGCCAAGTCCTTCACCTGTAGTATTAAAAACAGTTCAAGAAATTATTTCTCAGGTGCGTTTACGAGGCCATTCTGCCGTATTACAGTACGCACGTAAATATGATGGTCTAAAAGGCGCTCTAAAAATTAGCGAAAAAGATATTTCCAAGACTGCCGAAAAAACCGAAAAGCCGGTGGCCAAAGCGATTGAGCGTTCGATAGAACGAGTGTATACATTTCATAAAAAGCAGATGGAATCTTCCTGGCAGATCAAAGGTCCGCATGGTGAATTGCTTGGACAAAAAATCCGTCCGCTACGCCGAGTAGGGCTCTATGTTCCTGGAGGCGCAGGTTCCTATCCTTCTACCTTAATTATGACCGCCGTTCCTGCTCAGGTAGCTGGTGTTAAAGAAATTGCCGTAGTCAGTCCGACAGCGAAAGGGCTAGCCCCTGCAGTGGCTTACGCTTTAAAATCGCTGGGATTAAAAGAGGTTTATCGAATCGGTGGTGCCCAGGCAGTAGCCATGTTAG
>JBBQAD010000263.1:0-5560 GCA_038315885.1 Fibrobacteria bacterium
ACCGTTTGAGCAGAGACGTGAAACAGCTTTGCGACTTCTCCTGTAGTTAGCATAGGATTTTTCCTACCTTTCTCCCCTTCTTTCCTTCATTCCGCGTGGCTTCGAAATTAGATTATCCCTCAAGTTTAGAGATTTTTCAACGAATATCTCTTTTTTAAAAATTTCTGTTTCAGCCCGCTTTTTTGGGCCAAAATTTTCCGTCCCTGGAGATTTGCGCCGAGCAACAATGCCTAATACCTCAAAAAATAGAATTCCTAGAGTCTTATATACAGGGAAATTTGTGTTTTGACTCGAAATATCGCTGCATTTTTTTGGAAAAAGGTTCTCCCATTTGCACAATTTGGGTTTGCGCTCCTTTGGCTTTTTGGGCCGCAGGTATTCGGGCAGGCCATTCTTGATAACCGTGTTGCCCTAAGTGAACTAAAGGCCTTGGCTTCTGAACATCCGGTTCTGCTCATTTGTAAAGAAAGCGAAACAGACTGGTGCCAAAGAATGAGCGAGTTCTTACGCCTCGATAAGCATGTCCGGGTAGAGGCATGGAATTGGCCTGCTAAAGCTGTCGAAAAAACTGCTTCATTGTCTCCTTCGCAGGGGGAAGTTGCAGATTTATTGGAACAAAAACTACGCAGTCTTTTTCCAGGCTCGATCATGGTTCATCCTGATCTGGTTTCACTAAGTGCAGTCACAGTTAAGTCTCACGCCAGCTTGAGGGGATTAACTGAAGGTGTTGTTGTACTGACTACTCGCGATCCTGAAAAGGGTAATTACCAAGAAGAATGTGATAATAAGGCTTTTGAAGTTTTTGGTGAAGGAGATAACTCAGCGAAAAATGATGCCTTCGGCACTTGGATGGCAGATTGTCACTGGGTCACTCTCAAAAAGGCTTCTACTAAAAAGCGTGCAAAAGCAAAGTTGCCCAATTCAATTGAAGTCCTTATGGATTCTTTTACTAAAGACTCAAGAGCAATCGTATCACTCTGCGAAAAAACATCGGGTAATGAAAAGGGAAATCTCCAAATTTTATCAGCTTTAATGCAGCTTGCTACCCGTTTGGATACACTCGTTCTACGTCTGCAACAAGAACATTTCCAAAGCAACTATACCGAAAACTGGTTACATCATCGGCAGGATAGGTTGGGTTCACTGCTCTTTTATTACTCGGGCTTGTCTATAAAACTTGCTGAGGGCCAAATTGAAGGTCTCTGGGGACGCAGCCTAACATGTCCAATTGCTTTATTGGCTCGACATAATCCTGCTATAGTGGAACTGAATCTCGGTTTTGATCTACCTAAGGGTTGGGCATTCAAACCCCTGACTTTGAATAAAAATTCGCCATACTGGTTTAGCCAAGAACAGCGTTTTCTGCAATGGAGGCTGCCTATTTTAGCTCCCCTCCCGAAGTCAAACCACAGCCATCTGATACCCGAGTTTTTTGATTGTTCTGTGCGAGTTGAAGGACGAATTGAAACCAAAAATGAAGCATCTTGTCATTTTTCGTTTTCATTGGGATTCAAGGTAAGGCTTAAACAAGCCCTTGAATTGGAATTTACCCCCCCTTTTGGTCTAGTTCTGGGAGATACACTGGCGTTCAAGTCTACATTAACAAATAACACAGATTCAATGCTTGAACTCTTCAGCGAAAGTAGAAGTGAAGCTCTTTCCAACTTATTTCCAGGCAAACTAAGCAGTCTGGAAGCTCACTCCAGTCAGAGCCAAACCTTTCTTTTTCGTCAAAAACCTGCGCAATTTAGCAAGCCTGTAACACTTAATTTGTTAAATCAGAAACGACAAGTCGTATTACATTCAGAATTGCCCAATACAGTGATAGAATCGTATTGCAGACTACCCAAAATAGTTACACTACACGGTCATTTTGGTTCATCATCAATGGATAGTTGGCTGGAATTATTGCAAAGTTTCAGCCAGGGTTTTGTTGAGGCGTCGGCTCTAACCAAGGGAGCACAGATAGACTCTACTTTGTTGCTGTGGATTCCTGGTTCAGATACTGCGACCGGTGAAGAATTCGATGTTCTGGCCAAATTGGCGGCAGGTCAACGCGTATTAGCATTGCTAAGGCCCGGAATTTCGATTTTCACAGGAGATAGCACTATCCAGGTGATATACCCCGAACACTCGGTGAGAAAAGCATCATCTGAGCACACGAAGCCACAGCTAGAAATTTCTCTAGGTAGTGCTTATCAAAAAAGAGCAGCACAAGAAAAGGCTGCAGAACAAAATTCGCAGGCTCTTTGGCTTGCCAGAGGCGAAAAGAGCGAGCTTTGGATAGCTCCTCTTGAAAACAAGTTTATTGAAACTCAAGTTTTAGATACTGCCATGGCTGCCCAACTTTTAAGAAGCATATGCCTCTGTCAAAGTGTGCCTTGATACCTGCTGATTATCTTTATCTACCCTTCGAGCAGCATCCGAACTTACGACTTCACAGCTAAATCTAAAGACATATCGATACCGTCGATACGGTGAATTTCTGGACCGAGGTGTATAATAGCGCCATGGGAATACCGGAGACGGACTTGTGATTGCGGGAGGTCAAAGCTTTAAGCATCCCGTTTTTTTTGTGGGGTGTGATCGCTTGCTGGGTGACAGTCTTTGCAGGGCACTGGTTTCGTTGGAGCTCGAATCGGAGTGGAGACTCAGCCCAGATGTGCAAATCTGCGATCGCAATTATTGGAAAGAATTACTTCCCCAAAAAGGTCCAGGTCTGATTTTTATTGAAATGTTAAATGAAGGGGTTGCAATCGAATCAGCCCTCATTCAAGAAATACGCGCATACAATGCGAATCTGCAAATGGTTCTTCTGGTAGAGCCCACCATTGATTTTTATCAAATTGCATCGGTCTGCCGCATTGGTAACATCATCCGTCGCGACCGCTTTGATTCATCGATACTGCGCGCCTTGGTGATACGTCTGTTGTCCGGCAATATTTTTGGATTCAGTCCGTATTTTCCCAACGGTTTTAGCACAGGACCCATTTATAAAACCTTTCACGGCGAAGTCATCCTCGACGAATTAATTACCACCTGCTTTGATACAATTATTCCCAGAATCCCTAAAGATCATAGCAGTATTTTCAAATGTTTCATTCACGAACTGTTAACAAATACAGTCGCTTATGCCATCGGTGGAATTACGGCAGAAGATAGGGACAAGAATTTGACCCCTGCACCTTCAAAGATTGTAATACCTGAGCGTCGGGCCATTAAGGTCACATTGGTGGGCGACGCCGAAAAAAACGCGGTCTCCGTCCAGGATTCATCGGGAAGTCTCAGCCTTTTAAGGGTTCTTGAAAAGCTGCGTAGACATACCTGTATGGGAGATGAAAAAACTCCCCCCGGCATGTGGGATGGAAGTGGACGGGGCATGTCCCTAATTCACCGCGACAGCAGATTGGTTATCAATATTTTAAAAGGTGTTCGCACCGAAACTATTTTCATGCATTATCTCAAAGAAGAAATGAACCGCTACGAAAGTGTGATTATCACCGAAGTCACTCCTTTGGCCCTTTGAGAATTTAGCTGGGCATCCCCTGACAGCCGATTCTATCAACACTTTGTTAACAAATGTGAAAAACTTTTTTGATACCGGATTCGTTTTTTTAAAAGATTTAGGGAATTGAGTTTTAATTTGCTTCGCCAAACACTTTTTGAAAAAAAAATTCCTCCGGATTACTCGATTCGCTCTGTTCTAAGCTCTGTCGCTGGCTACCTGACCACACATCACGAATTTCGAATTGGAGCGAGCCTAATGATTTGAGCAATAAATTGGTGGCTTGCATTCTTAATTCAAGCTCCTCGTCCAAAGCTTTAAATTGCACCCGTTTTGCATCGGCAGGAAATTGCCCCAAGGCGGGATCAAAGGCCAACCAGCTCATTCGGGAATCAAGCCAGGCCTCGACCCAGGCATGGCCCACAAATAGTCCATCACCCTGGGTAGCGTAACCAATGACCATGCGAGCGGGTATTTTCAGGCTTCGTAGCAAAGCTACGCTAAGAATGGCCGCTTCGGTACAGTCACCTTCGAGCTTAGCTAAAATTTCATCACTAGGGCTTATCAAAACGGCACCCAGTTTAAAATGCATATGGGACCGAACCCAGTCATAGACTGCCTGAATTTGGGAGAGTGTATTTGAGTGTGTCTCTCTCAGACTTGTTGACAGCTTGAGCAAAGCCGTATCCTGTAACACCAGGTATGAATTTGCTTGCAAATACCTACTGAGTTTATCGTGTCGCCTATTTTTTGAATGGGCGTTTTTCGCCTTGTCAGCAGGCACTTTCGCTGACCGAATACGCAAGGTCCAATGATTGGCATCCTGGCGCTCAATAATTTCTTGACCCGGTGAATTCTCAAATAATGAATCCAATCGATTACCTGAACTCAAGCTGATACTTAAATCCATGGAATCGATACGTGCTGGCCCGCGATAGCGACGGGAGGAAAAGGGAAGCAAACTGTGTTTCTCTTCAGAAGTGATAGTTTCTAAAGAGGGTTTGGGAAGGGCAGCGTATTCATTGGGTAACTCGGCGAATTCCCAAATAAACCAGCTTGAATCCTTCCAGATTAAATGAATAGCTTGAAAGGAGTTTAGTTCCTTCATTCCCATCATAGGTCGCTTAAACACCACATGGCTGCGGGAACGGTAACCTGCAAAGGGCAAGTTTAAATAAACATGCTCGTAACTTTCGGTCGACTGACTGGTATCTATGGCGTCGCCTATTTTCTTGTGTCCCATAACGAGTAAATCAAAGAGCCGCAGGGCGCTTCCACGGCATAATTTTTTTGCTTCGGCATATTGCTTAATGTCAAAAAGGGAATCAAAGCGTTGAATAGCTGCTAGAGGGGCTAATGTATCAGCTGCTACACCGCCAATCTCTGCTGCGGATACTACGTTAAGCAAAAGGGTCGAAAGACTTAGGGTAAATACCATGCGACACAAGACTTTTCTGATCCCTTGACCACTTGGCTCAGTCCTACCAAAGGATGATTTTATTGACATGGTTAGTATTGCATTCTTTTAAAAACGGGCCGCGAGGGAGATAACGGGTCTGGCCAAGTGTAAAAAGCTAATTTGTTGCACCTAAACAGTCTTAACACAATCAGAACCATGCTAGCGAAGGATACAAATATGAAAAGTGGTCTTAAATCCAGTTTAATCGCTTTTTTTGTCCTCAGTTTGGGATTACTTGGGGCAGCCGAAAAAGGCTTCCAAGGTGAAATTCATATGAAATTTGATGCGCAGGGCAATACCGGCGCCATCAAAATTTATGTCGGCACTACGGGTACAAAAGTCGATGTCGATGCTAAAGCGCCCAAGTCAGATGCCGTCGTCCAGATGAGCATGTTATTGAAAGATTCTGAGCCGGGTAAGGTCTACCAAATGATGCCCGCTGAAAAAGCCTACATGGTTATGGATACCAAAAAAATGGAAGCCATGGTACCAAAAGAAATTCTGAATGACGAAAAAGAATTCAAGTCCAAAGTAATGGGTAAAGAAAAGGTTCTGGGATATAACACAAGCCATGTTCAATTGACCCGCGAAGGAGA
>JBBQAD010000212.1:0-6467 GCA_038315885.1 Fibrobacteria bacterium
TTTGCTATACAATTGCTGAACCGCCTTTTCGAAGCCCAAGTGAAAGACTCCCGGCCCCGAACCATCAATTCCAGTTCGACGCAAACCTAGGCCCCGTCGATAATCCTGAAAACGCAGTAAAACCTTTGCTGCATCCCCAAGAGTTTCCAAAGCCAAATCCATTGGCATCCGTGCAAAGAAAAGACTCTTATTCAGTCGCTGTAATACTTCTTTTTTTCTTATGCCTTTTTCTCTACTGCTTTGACGGCTTACCAGGTAACCCAATAAGGCGTGTCGGATAGAAAAATTAGCATCCCCGCTCAAGGGAAAGCTTGGGAAAGTTTTATCACTATCTTGTATCCCATGCATCTTGAGCCAAAAAATCCAGGCTCCATGTGACGATGTACCCATTGAGGCAATTTTTTTTGCGGCCTGCAAACGAAAATCTTTTGCATCAATGTTTTGGGGTTCGCCAAACCAGTGAGATATCCGCTTATCGCGAGAATAGAAACATCCCGATGTGATACTATAAAAAGAGGGATGCAGATTGGGCGGAAATAAGTTTTCCACGACAGCATCTGTCCAGTTCTTTGGCTGCCAATGCTTTCCAAAACTTTGCGGAAGCTTGGCATCGGGATCGATACGAAGGGCAACTTTTAAAATTAAATCGGGTTCTTCTGATTGCCATTTATCTAATACAAAGGATTCCACAAAATTAGGTGGTAACAAAGTTGGGAAAAAACGTTCACATACATTCAGAAAACCAGGTGCAATCGATACACTTTCCTTTTCTTGTAAATGCAAATCCAATCCGCCGGTATAGCCTAGGCTACCTGTTAACATGGAACTGCCCACGACTTCGACTGAAATTGACTTGTGACCCACATTCCCGCTGAAATATTGATCGGGAATTCCTAGAAAAAATGTGTCTCCCTTCCCGCGCGATTCTCCCTGTAGTAGAACCCATTCTTTGCCCTCATAGGCAAATTCATTTTCATTATTGAAGCGCAAGGGGAAGAATTCTTCTTGAAATTTGCCTTCGGAAGATCCGAAAACCACCATCGCACCTGCCACATCTGTGCGAGACAAGGGACCCAGCAGTTTTTTTCCGGTACTTCGATTTTCCAAATATATGGGAACGGCAACTCCCTGGGAATCTACCGGAATACCGAAGGACATCTCGCCTCCCTCAAGTCAATGAAGTGCAAAAGTATTGCCTAAGCCTTCTACTCTAAGCTCTAATATACTTGCAAGGTGTAATTGAAATATAGCCCAATGGGAAAAAGAGGTTCCTGTTTGTAATTAAGCGTGAATAAAGTGGACTTCTAAAATGTTCTTCTGCATGACCCTCATCCAAAAGCTAATTTTCGACAAATTATTAAGGGGATACTTATGTCTTCAATGCCAAATTCGCCAAACATCTTTAATCGACCCGCCCCGGAAGATTGCATCATCGTAATCTTTGGAGGCTCAGGCGACCTGGCAAAACGAAAACTTTTCCCCGCCTTAGGCAATCTGAAATTCAAGAAGCATATGCCTAAAAATTTTCAAATTGTAGCTGTGGGACGTAAACCGATGGAAAGCAAAGAGTTGCTTTCGATGTCAGACTATCCCAGCGGCTTCTCTGAACATTTTGAATACCTTCAAACCGATTACACGCCAGAGGGAATTGCCAAACTTAAAGAAAGACTTGAAGTTTTAGGTACAGAAAAGAAGCTTCCCGCCAATCACCTCTTTTATTTGGCCATTCCGCCCGATGGCTATGCCGATGTTGCCATGGCACTTCGCGATGGAGGATTGATTCAGTCTCTTGATCAAAAAACCTGGTCGCGCATCGTGGTCGAAAAGCCCTATGGCTCTGATTTAGCGACCTCAGTGCAGTTAAACAAAAATCTGCTTTCCTGCTTTGATGAATCCCAAATATATCGTATCGATCATTATCTCGGCAAAGAAGCGGTACAGAATTTAATGGTTTTTCGTTTCGCCAACTCCGTTTTCGAACCCATCTGGAACAAAAACTATATCGATAATATTCAAATCAGCAACTCCGAATTGTTGGGGAATGAAGACCGGGCCGCCTATTTTGACAGCTCCGGCTTATTGCGAGATATGCTCCAAAATCACTTGATGCAGATTCTATGCCTGGTAACCATGGAGCCTCCTGTTACACTGACGGCTGATGCTATTCGCGGGGAAAAGGTAAAAGTCTTACAATGCTTAAGGCCGCTCGATTTACAGCTTGAGCCTCCCGTCGCAGTCAGAGGCCAGTACGGTAAGGGAAAAATTAATGACAAAGACGTCCTAGGCTATCGTGAAGAAAAAGGAGTGAAGCAGGGAAGTAATACTGAAACATTTGCCGCCATGCGGCTGAATATTGATAATTTCCGCTGGGCTGATGTACCCATTTACATTCGATCGGGTAAGCGATTGGGCAGAAAAGGCGCAGAAGTGGTTATCACATTCAAGCAGTTGCCCCGTATTTTGTTTAATTCTGCCGGCCATAATGTGGCCCAGAACCGAATCTGCTTCAAGATTCAACCGACCGAAGGCATCATGCTAGAACTGACCAGTAAGAACCCGGGTCAAAGTTTTGAGTTGAGCGATACATCCATGAATTTCTGTTACAATGATCAGTTTGACACATCAGCAGCCGATGCCTATGAAAGGCTGTTACTCGATGCGGTTATCGGTGATCCTACCCTGTTTGTCCGCAGTGACGAAACAGAATTATCCTGGGCCTATCTTGATCCTTTAATCAAACATTGGGAAAAAACCACCATGGGTAAACGCTTTCCCAATTATGATTCCGGGCAAAATGGCCCAGATGCTCAAAACGACATTTTGATCAATGGTTTAAGGCGTTGGGTGGATTTCTCTAAATACGATAATATTTGCACCTAAGCTTTGATTCAATCTAAAGCATCCCATTCTTGATAGAAGTGCTCTAGAAAATTTTTCAGATAAGCCGCCCGTTTTATCGCAAGCGTCTTTCCGCACCCGGTCTGCATCAGTTCGGGAAGCCGCAATAATTTTTCGTGGAAGTGATTGATGGCTGTCGATTTGCCGCGGTAGCTTGCGCGAGTTAAAATCTCGTTAACCTGTATATTGGGATCGTAAATCGCCTGACCTTTGGCCCCTGAGTAGGCAAAGGTTCTTGCTGCACCAATCGCACCTAAGGCATCGAGGTAATCAGCGTCTTGCACGCAGATGAGAGCTTTTTTTGCATGATTGAGTAAAACCCCATTTGTTGCTTCCGCACTATTTTCTGACTGTTTCTCCAATGTCTTAGAAAAGCCAAGACGCTCAATGACCCAAGGAATTACAAATTGTGTATCACAATACGCTTCGAATATGAGTAAAAAGCCCGCCAAATTGTGGGATGCTTCTAGCGGAGTAAACAATTTTTCATCACAGAGATCATGTGCCCAGGCACAAATCTCAGCTGTTTGACTCACCTGCTCATCAGAGAATTCTGAACTCGCAATTCGTTTCGATAACATGGCCACTCTGTAAAGATGCCAGTAGTCATGGCCACAACTTTTTTCTTCAAAGAGTTTGTGTACATAGGCCTGAGCTAGAATGATTAAAGTTGAAATCGAATCAGGAGTATTCAATTGAATGCCATTCCAGTTTTTAAGGCACTTAGTGTTTAATGAGCTAGGGCAGAAAAAGACTGCGCAGCCGCCAGAGTATGGAAGGGGTGCTCCATAGTGTAGCAAAGACAATTTTTCCCATCGTCACTTCTTGCAAGGGCAATTTTGCCAGACGCTCTGCTGCTTTATCAAAGGTGGCATCGGGAATCTTGGTGAAGGCTTCTTTGGCACGGTGGACCCGGTAATGGTGGCGTCCATACTTCTGCATCCATTGCAAGCGATAATTTTCATAATGACTTTGGCGTTCCGTTTCACTTAGCAGTGAAACAGTTTGCAAGGCGGCTCGTGCAGCCAAATCTCCACCTGTCATGGCTTCCAAAATTCCGGCTCGACTAATCGGATGCACCATATTGGCTGCATCACCCGCTTTATACAGATTGTTACGCGCTAGGGGCAGATTCAAGGTCTGTCCGCAGGGAATGGCCCCTCCGTGAGAGAGTAACACTTTGCCTTTCGGATAGACGTTTTTTAAAAAGTCCTGAAAACATTTTCGGGCAGATACATTTTTGGCAAATTTTCTCCCGACCACTAAGCCGATATTGGCAACCTTGTCATCGCGGGGAAAAAGCCAGGCATAGCCGCCAGGAGCATAATTGCTTCCGAAAAAAAGCTGAATGTAATTCGTGGGATATTCCAGACCCTCGACCATAGCAAAGAGAGCTGGCTCTACGTCATAATCGCCCTGTACCAAGGCTTCGGCCTTTCCAAAGCCTGCGCCAGGTCCGCTAGCATCGATCACCACTTTAGCCTTTATCTCGATGCGATGCTCATTTTCGATTTGCAGTCGACGCAGTCCATTTTCCAGAGGAGAGACTTCGAGCACCCTCGAGCGAAAATTACAGTGAACGCCTCTGACCTCACATTCTTCCGCCAGATTTTTATGCATCAAGGCGCGGTCGATAATGTATCCACTCCCTTTTTTTTCGAATTTGAGCTGTGTTCCATTGGGTGAAATAAAGATCACCCCATCTACGGGCTCGCGAATCCAGGCTTCTTCTACCTTAGGAACCAATTCAGCCAAACGCTGCCGATGCACTCCTTCGGCGCAGGCTACAGGTTCCCGCCAGGGGTCCCTTTTGTCTAACAGGGCCACCGAATAATTACCTGCATCAGAAGCCAGTCGGAGGGCGGCCAAAAGTCCTGCCGGGCCGGCACCGATTACGACAAAGTCATAACTGTTTAATAAGGGACGCTGCATGATATTGCTGTGAGAGTTCATATTAAGGCTTAGACTTGCCAATCAATGGCCGACTCTCCCCTTGCCCGCAGATATTCATTGGCCTGAGAAAAGTGTTTACATCCCAAAAAGCCGCGATGCGCCGAAAGCGGAGAAGGATGCGGAGCCTTTAAGACTAAATGTTGATCGCTTGGAATCATGCTGGCCTTATCCTGTGCGGGACGCCCCCATAACATAAACACCAAACCTTGTCTTTGCTGCGCGAGTGTGGATATGGCGGCATTAGTAAACTCTTCCCAGCCTCGCTTGTGGTGTGACATTGCCTGATGGGCTCGGACTGTTAATACCGTGTTGAGCAGCAGCACACCCTGCTCTGCCCATTTTACCAAGTTGCCATGATTTGGAATTTTAAACTGGATATCGGCAGCCAATTCCTTATAAATATTGACCAAACTAGGCGGCGTACCGACTCCCGGCTGTACGGAGAAACACAGTCCATGGGCTTGACCCGGGCCATGATAGGGATCTTGACCCAGGATAACCACTTTTACCTTGTTGAAAGGACTAAGCTTGAAGGCCTCAAAAATGTGGGGGCCCGGTGGGTAAATGACCTGCTGCTTCTGTTTTTCGTTTTCTAAAAATTGTTTTAATGAAAAAAAGTAAGGCTTGTCAAATTCTGATTGAAGTCTTGCCTTCCAGCTCCCCTCCATTTTGGGATCAATGCTGAATTTTACATCTGGAGGGCTTTGTGCAGTCTGAGCGACAAGAGCATTAAGTGCCATGGCTAAAAACTAATACTTGTTGGCCATTCCTTCCCAAACCCTTAAGCCTTGACGGCTTAAATAAATGGGAATATTTCGAAACAATGAATTTGACCGTTCCAATTCCCTTAAAATCGCTCGTCTATCGGCTGAATGCGGACCGCACAAAAGCGTAACTGAACCTCCGTCACCGCCTGCTCCATTTACTTTCCAACCGATGGCGCCGTGGGCCTTGGCAATATCGATTACTTGCTGCGCCTCAGCACTGACCAGGGAGGGATGTAAACTTCTCTGCGCCTCGGTATTGTCACACATGATTTTTCCAAAGCCAAAAAAATCTCCGTTCAGCAAGGTATTCTTGGATAGCACGGCTTTTTCCCGCAAAGCCTCTAGCCGGGGGCAAGACTCCCCTTCTCGTTCCAATTCAGCGATAACGGTTTCATGCACCTTGCTTGAACTATGCGACTTACCCAGATAGATTAACATCAAGCGTCTTTCTAACTCCCACCACAGATGATTGGCCAAGGGAAGTTGTGATACACTGGCATGGGGGTATTGATGCATCTCGATATAGTTGATGCCCCCGTAAGCCGAACTGATTTGATCTTGAATACCGCATTGATGACCGAGCATTTGGGTCTCAACAAAATGAGCGGTATGGGCTACTTCATGTAAGGTTAGTTGGCCGGGGGTCAGACGATCCAAGGCTCCAATTAAGGCTACCGATACAGCTGCTGAAGTTCCCGTGCTGCCCCCAGCTGGAGCTTCCGAAAAAATGGTGACTTCAAAGGAGAGATCGCTGGGTAGCTGCATTTTTTTGACAGCGGCTTCTAACAAAGGATGTCTATCAAAACCCAAGTTTTCAGGATTCATCACATAGCGTTCCCCAAAATTTTC
>JBBQAD010000166.1:0-7555 GCA_038315885.1 Fibrobacteria bacterium
GCCGTTCTCATCTCCAGTTGAATTAGTTCCTTGGATGCTGAATATCCCAAAAATAGACGAACAATTGAATTGGGTGAACTCAAAATTTGCTCGAGATCTGTCCAGCGGCCTCCGAGATATACTCTTTCAGAGATACGAAATGACTCTGCCACGGGCTTGTCGGTAACTTGCAAAATCTGTAACTCATCTGTTTGAACTGGTCCGCCGATGTAGATTCGACGGACAGATTTTTCCCGCACTGTAACACCATTAAAAACTTCAGAAACAGGCATATGTGAAGGCCTATTTAATACCAGACCATAAGCGCCGTCTTGATTGTAGTGGCAGATTAGAATAGCACTGGACGAAAAATTAGGATCTCCCAAGCTGGGCTTAGCGAGTAAGATAACCCCTGAGGCCAGTTTATCTGCCTCAGGTAAGGGACCATGCGAACCGGGTAGAGCTTCTTCTGGCATACCTCAAAAGATACCAATTTCAGTGTCTCCACAAAAATAGAGTCTTGAGCTTTGTCAGAAAATTGTCGATAAACCCAGAAAGCCACCAATGCTCCAAACACAAAGCGAAAGCTCAAATGTCTCACAATAGAGTGATGTTTTTTTCAACAGGCTTAAAAATAGTCCTAAAGTTTTCGCTTGCCGAGCCGATAAGATATTGGGGGAGTTTCAGTCTCCATGGAACGAGGCTGAAATTCCCCGAGATACTATACAAAACACAAGCAGAATTCTTGGACTGTCGTTTTTCATTTCGAATAGAATGATCAATGTGCACACAGACGAAATAATAGAGAGGGATCGCGAATGATTCTGAGCCATTCAAATACTTGCCGAGTACGCCGAGAAATAAGGACCTGTCAACATCCCAGTTGCGGAAAAAAATTTGACGGTTCGCCCACTTCGCTTTATTGCGTAGAGCACCGGACCAGAAAATGCCGCGCTGCGCGCGCAGTTCCCAAAGAACCGGCCAAGCCTGAAGAAATTAATCTCGTGATTGAGAGTG
This sequence comes from Fibrobacteria bacterium, assembly GCA_038315885.1. GTDB lineage: Bacteria > Fibrobacterota > Fibrobacteria > UBA11236 > JBBQAD01 > JBBQAD01. The sequence goes on from JBBQAD010000166.1 coordinate 997, forward strand.
ATACACACTCTCCCAAGCTTGAGAAACGGAATTGTTCCTTAGAGGGCTGTGGCACGGAATACAAATTCACGCTATATCCTGATCACAATGTGTATCCCCTCTTTTGCGAGTTACATCGAACCGAATTCAAGCGTCAACATTTTCTGAAAATGCAGGGGCGCGGAACAAAGGTGGTCTACCAGACGACAGCCTTTCATAGGTGGCGCGACCATGAGATGCAAATTGAAGAATATGCATTACAAGAGCCCCTGGTCTCACCCTTTCAATTTCGGCGCCGCAAAAATGGCACAACTGGAGATTAAGACAATTTGACCACGTAAGGGCAATGAAGACAGCGCCCTTTGTAATTTCTTTCCCTTCAAATTCTATTTTTTCTTCAGAGCGAAATTTGCTAATTAATGCTTTGTATACATTTCAGCCAAGGTGCTGATGCCAAAACAACTATCGCAGTAGAGTTTTTGAAAACCTCTACTAGCTCATAAAATAAAATCGCCCAAAGAACTGTTAAAAACTCAATACTTGTTAAAATATCCGGTTAAACACTGGTTGCGCTTAGTCTAAAATTTGTTAAGCTTTGCGCTCCAAAAAAATCTTGATGCTTTCCTCCCCCAACCATATTCTCATCTACGCCAAAGCACCCATTGTAGGCAAGTGCAAAAGCCGATTGGCAGCTGAAATTGGCTCTGAAGCGGCTACCCAGCTTTATCAAAAAATGCTACGACATACCTTGCTCGAGAGTCAAAAGGCTGATGCCCAAGTACGATTACGGGTGAGCCCCGATGAAGAACTCCAAAATTCTGAGAACTGGGCAGAAGGAATTGAAATTAGACAAGCACAAGGCATGGGCGACCTGGGATTTCGGCTCAATCAAGGTTTTCTCGAAAGTTTCAGGGAAAGTGCGCAAAAGGTACTGGTTATCGGAACAGATTGCCCTGGATTGCGCCATGAACACCTTCGAGAAGCCCTGCAAGAACTTGACAATCGAGAAGTAGTCCTTGGACCCGCCCGCGATGGTGGTTACTATTTGCTCGGTTTACGGCAAACAATGCCAAATATTTTACAAAACATATCCTGGAGTACAGATCAGGTCTTAAAGCAAACTCTCACTATTCTGAAGTCAGCAGGAAAGAGTTACTATTTATTGCCTGAACTAAGCGATGTGGATACTAAAGACGACCTCAGCCAATATATGGCTACAGGATTTTTTCAAAACATAGGAATTTGGTGAGCCATGAACCCATGGATCGTTAAGTTAATTTTCACTGTATATGCAATTTCCGCCATCGGATTGTTTCTATATGGGATGAACTGTTACTGGCTTTTGAGCGTTTTTCTCCGCCGACGCAAGTCTGAGGTGGAAGGCGATCGAGAATTTATAAAGCGCTTCTATGCGGAGGCTGGTAAAGATAAGCTACCTGTAGTTACTACCCAGCTTCCTGTATTTAATGAAATAAATGTAGTAGAACGATTGATTCGCTCCGTTTGTGAAATGGAGTATCCTGAAGGAAAGCATCAAATCCAGGTTTTGGATGACAGCACTGATGAAGATTCATTAGCGGTTGCCGAAGCAGCGGTTCGAGAGATGCAAGCATTGGGCCACGATATCGAACTTGTACATCGTAGGGTACGAACTGACTATAAGGCCGGAGCCCTTAACGACGGATTAATTAGTGCAAAAGGTGAATATATCACTATTTTCGATGCCGATTTCGTACCTCCCAAAAACTATTTACTTGAAACAGTCCCATTTTTGGTTGAAAATCCGGATATCGGTTTAGTCCAAGCTCGCTGGGGCCATCTGAATGCAGACGAATCGCCCTTGACCCTAGCCCAATCCATTGGAATCGATGGACATTTTGTCATCGAACAATCCGCCCGCTCTTGGGGTCGGCTATACATGAATTTTAATGGAACAGCAGGCATCTGGCGACGTACTGCAATTGAGAGCTCCGGCGGCTGGGAAGGTGATACACTTACCGAAGATATGGATCTTTCTTACCGGGCCCAGATGGCGGGCTGGAGAATGAAATTTCTGTATGACTTGATTGTTCCAGCTGAGTTGCCTTCCGATATAAACGCCTTTAAATCCCAGCAGTTTCGCTGGGCCAAGGGTTCGATTCAAACTGCGATCAAACTGCTTCCCCGGGTCTTAGCAGGGCCTGCCCCCCTCAAAGTTAAATTGCAATCTATTCTACATACCACTCATTACATGATTCATCCTCTCATGTTGATTACAGCTTTATTGGCGACCCCCTTACTGTTACTCTTTCCCTTTAAGGTCAGTACCTTTCAATTTACCATACTCTGTCTTTTCATCCTGGCTGCCTCATTAGCTCCTAGTATTCTGTACTTAGTGGCCCAGCGTATTTCCCGCAAAGATTGGAAGAGTCGGGTTCTATCGATGCCTACCTTAATGGCATTGGGGGTGGGTGTGGCATTTAACAATACCCGGGCTGTCGTCTCTGCCCTGTCGGGACATAAAGGCACATTTATTCGTACTCCCAAAGCCGGGGCCAAGTCTGTAAAAGTTTATGCAACGCGGTTTCCCGCAGGAGCTTTTATTGAAATCCTATTAGGAATTTATTGTTCCGTCGGCTTTTATGTATACATTGATGCCCAGAAATATTTGGTAGGACCTTTTCTAGGTCTTTATGCAATGGGTTTTACTTTGGTGGGCTTTATGTCTCTAAGCCACCACTACAAGCGCTCTCACCAGGTAATCGTTAAGCCCAGCCCTCAATTACAAGAGGCCTAAACTGGGCCGCGGCCATTGGCCACTTTTTTTTACTCTGCTCTTTCTAGCGGCAGAGTGTTCTATTGGAATCTTCGCCCAATCTGAACTTGATATCCCCTTTTTTCTTCCACTTTTTGGACTTGCTTTTCTAGCCTACCTTGGCCTGCTCTTCGCTTCGCCAAGCAAAGCCCCATCCATTCAAACCGTTCTGTTCCTTGGATTGTTCGCCCGCGGCTTTTCGCTTTTTATCGAGCCTTGCGATGATTTTTGGCGCTATCGTTGGGAGAGCAAAGTTTGGCTTGCAGGCGAAAACCCATATATACTCTCTCCGCTGCATCCTGATTTATTTGAACTTCGTGATGAAGCTTGGGCTAAAATCAATCATCCCGAATATTCTGCCATTTATCCTCCTTTAACCCAGTTGTTAATGGTTTTTAGCGGTTCATGGTCTTCATTAGGTCCATATCCACTCAAAGTGTGCTTGATCTGCTTTGACTTGCTTTCCCTTTTACTGCTTGTTCGTTGGAAGAAAAAAGAAGAGCACCAAGAGTCACATTCTGAAACACTATTTTATGCGACAAGAGGCCCACCCAAGGAAGTGAAGAGCAAAAAATCAAACCAGGCTGCTATTATTTTTTTTCTTAATCCGCTATTGATTCATGAATGTGCAGGGCGAACTCATTTCGAATCTCTATTTTTATTGACTTGCCTGATGGCTGCTTATTTTTGGAGCTACACTCACCAATGGCGCTCTTCCTTAAGTCTAGCACTTGCAACCCTGACAAAAACGCTTTCTCTGGTTTTATATCCAATCCTTTTTTTAGACAGTATTCAAGAACGAAGAAATATTAAGCACGCCCTCCTCGGACTGAGTCTATCACTGATTACCTCCATGCTCTTGCTATACCTGAGTGGTTCACTGGTTACAACCTGGAACTTTGCTAGCGATTTTCGCTATAATGCCTTTGTCCCTAATCTCATCGATTTCATTGGTCTAAAAAAGGATCAGAGCACAATTTTCCTAGGAATTTTATTTTCTTGCAGCTTCTCTCTGCTTTTGCTAAGCATGCGAAAAAACTCACTCAGCCTACGGATTTATGGCAGCTTTTTGTTAATGCTGGCTTTTTTACCGACCGTTCACCCTTGGTATTTTTTATGGCCCTTACCCTTTGCAGCTTTGGCCGGATTTAAAAATGCCGCACCCCTTTTGCTTCTGACATGCATATGTACTATGAATTATGTTGTCACTTATAGAAGTGCCTTGGGCGAACCTTGGCAGGAAATAAGCGGCTTATGGGCATGGCAATATTTTCCAGCCTTACTTTTGACTTTAGTTCTCTGGAGAAAAAGCTTTAAATCGTTCATCCCTTTAGCCAAACTTTATAAATGAAATTGTTTGTATCACATTTGATTGGAAATACCTTTTGAATGTATCTGTTATAATTCCGGTCTTAAACGAACGAAACTCCATTGTCAAGGTTTTAAAGGCAATTCCTGCTTGGGTAAAAGAAATTATAGTGGTAGATAACGGGTCCATAGATGATACTGGAGCCTTGGCATTAGAAGCCGGGGCCATTGTGCTTGAAGAGCCCATACGAGGTTACGGGAGAGCCTGCCTTCGAGGGATGTCTCATTTGGATAGAGATACGGATATCGTGGTTTTTCTGGATGGAGATTACAGTGACTTTCCAGAAGAAATGGATAGATTGCTTCATCCCATTCAGTCAGATAATTTTGACCTCGTAATTGGCTCTCGCACCTTGGGACAACATGAAAAAGGATCTTTGCTCCCAGTGGCCCGATTTGGAAACTGGCTGTCAACCCGACTGATCGCGTGGGCTTGGGGATATCGATATACAGATCTAGGACCTTTTCGTGCTATTCGTTATTCGAGTCTTTTGTCACTCAACATGCTTGACCTTGATTTTGGCTGGACTGTTGAGATGCAAGTCAAAGCGCTTAGAAACAAGCTGCGTGTCTGTGAACAACCCGTCTCATATCGAAAACGAATTGGAGTCTCTAAAGTATCGGGGACAATTCGAGGAAGTTTTTTGGCTGGAAAAAAAATTCTTTGGACCATCGCCACCCAATATTCCTTAGAATTAGTATCAAAGATCACTCAAACAACACTGATAAAGAAATTCAGAAATTGAAAAAAAAGTATATGAGCCAGATAAACCATAATTATGTCTGAACCACATTATCCCATATTTTTATCCCTGAAAAACCAGACTGTTTTGGTCGTCGGTGCGGGAAGCGTCGCAGCCAGAAAAATCCCTGAGCTCATTCACTGCGGTGCGACTGTTACAGTAATAGCTCCACAAATAAACTCTCAAATAAAGCGCTTTTCCGGAAGCATCCTAATAATTGAACGTGAAGTTGAAGACGATGACGTGCTGGGATGTCTGTTGGTATTTGCCTGTACCAACAGTTCCGATGTAAACAACCATTTGGCCGAACTTTGCATGGGAAAAAATCTCATCTGTATCTCAGGAACAGGCGAAAAGGAAAGCAGCTTTCATAGTCCTGCTTTGCTACGGCGTGGAAATATGGCGATCGCCATTGGCAGCGGCGGTTCGGCACCGGGTCTTACTCGGCATTTGCGACAATGGATAGAGGAGCTGCTACCCCAGGAACTATCTGGTCTGGCTGAGTTGATTGAAACTTTGAGAAATAGTCCTGAGACTGACACGAAAAGAACTACTGCTCCAGATGAAAACACAATAGAAAGTAGAGCCAATAAAAATCAAACAGAAATACCATACCCCAATGTCCAGAGTGGTGCCAAGAATAAAAATGATTGGGCCCACCTACCCTATCGTGAACTGATAGAATGCTTACAACAAAATGGATTAGGGGCTGCTCGGAAATGGCTCCAAAATTGGAAGGCATCCCAACCTGCAAACAGTGATGCAATCGCAATGGGACATGTTTATCTGGTGGGGACCGGCCCTGGGGACCCAAGGTTAATCACTCTGGCTGCCCTAGATACAATTCGCATGGCTGATGCCATTCTGTACGATCGTTTGGCCCCTGCCTCTTTGCTGGCTCATGCGCGCAAGGGTTGTTACACTGTAGAGGTGGGTAAGCGGGGTCATTTTGAGTCTAGCAGACAAGAAGACATTCATCAATTTTTATCCGAGCAGGCCAGCCAGGGCAAGACTGTACTTCGACTTCAAGGTGGTGACCCCTTTATTTTTGGACGTGGTTGGGAAGAAGTGCAATTTTTGGAAGATCAGAAAATTCCTTGGACCGTCATTCCCGGCTTAAGTTCCTCTTTGGCCGTACCTGCATTGGCCGGAATCGCCTTAACTCACCGGGGACGCGGACGCAGTTTTGCCGTTATGTCTGGTATGGCTCTCTCGTCGGCTAATCTGCAAATACCCAAGGCTGATAGCGTTGTGGTACTAATGGGCTACCGAGTCCTGGATCAATTGGTAAAAGCCTTTCTAGAGCAAGGTTGGGAGCCTGAGAGTCCCCTTGTCGCCATCGAGAAGGGAAGCTTGCCGAACCAACGAATTTGTCGAACAACTCTGGGGATGGCTTTCCATGAAACGGCGGCCTTAGGTTTTGATTCCCCAGTTTTATTGGTAATTGGAGAGGCTGCTCGCCAGTGAGGCTCGGTGGTTCTGACAGCACCCCTCATTTTTTGCTTATTTATTGACTTATGCCGACACCTGAAAGAAACACATTCTACATCACCACACCGATTTATTACGTCAATGATATTCCCCATATTGGTCATTCCTATACCACTGTGCTAGCCGATGTACTCACTCGCTATCGAAAATTGATGGGTGATGAGACGTATTTTTTGACCGGCAC
>JBBQAD010000071.1:0-10314 GCA_038315885.1 Fibrobacteria bacterium
ATTTCTTCTACCGGGCCTCCTTGAAACCGGAGATCGGAAGCATCCAACTGGGTTTTGGATAATTCAAGGGCGAAATTGTCTTTACCAAGACTGTTAATTTTAAACCTGGTGAAGACAATTTCGCCATTGAATTATCCAAAACCCAGTTGGATGCTTCCGATCTCCGGTTGCAAGGAGGCCCGGTAGAAGAAATACTTCAAGAGTTGCAAGCAAATTGGGCTAAATTGGGGCAAGCTTTGTTGCCAACCAGAAATCCGGTTTACCTACAACAAGGTTCATAATCAAGCTGTAAAATTTGGAGTGCCCGGGACGAGAATTGAACTCGTACAGCCTTACGGCCAAGGGATTTTAAGTCCCCAGCGTCTACCAGTTCCGCCACCCGGGCCAAAGTCTGGTCGGAATAAAATTCCAAGGCCTAATGTAACATCACGCAAAGCCTAGCGCCAAGCGTCAGCCTCGAAAAAATTAGCTTCCCAATCTGGAGAGAAAAAACTCCCATGTGAGTTCGGCGCAGTGATCCCAGGAGAGATGTTGAGTTCGATGTTCAGCTGCTACAATCCATTTTTGTTTTTCATCTTTTTTTTCTAATAGATCGCTCAATTTTTTTACCCAAATTATCGGATCCAAAACAAGACTGGGATATTCAGCCAAAATTTCTCTATGACTGGGAATATCCGAAGCGAAGACAGGGCAGCGGCAGGCTAAGGCTTCTGCGACAGGTAATCCATAGCCCTCCTCCGTCGAGGGAAACAATAAGGCTTCTGCATTTCGGTAAAGAAGAGCCAATTGGGAGTCATCCAGTTGAGACTGTATCACTAGCCAATTTGGTACGGTGTTTTCTGAAAATCCGGTTTGCTCCAAAATAGCCTCCCGCATTCCGCAGGCTATCCAGTGTATCTCTGGATGGTGCTCCCGTAAAGCCTCTATCACTTGCCGGGCAAATGCGAGATTTTTATTAGCACTATCTCCAACCGTTAGTACATAAGGCTTGCCGAGCGGATGAAGCTTAGATAGTTCAGGATCGAGCGCAATTTGGCCTAGGTGCTCTCCAGCTAAAGGGGTCACCCGAATAGCGGGGCAGCGCTTTCCCAGTCTTGCGCTGGTTTCTTCTGCCACGACCTGTGAATGAACTAAAATACCCGACAAATAGGGCAGTGACCAGCGTTGTAGGCGAATGCGTGTGGTACTTCGGTAAAAACGTTGAATAGGCGGAGCCTCAGAGTGAAACATATGCCAGTCATGCAGAGTCGCTACCGTCTTTCTTGCAAAGGCGAGGGGATAAGAAATACTATCGAGCGGCCCCATGGCCACTGTAGCATGAAATAGCTCCACTTTTTCTTGCCTAAGAAGCAGGGGTAATCTGCTTTGATCCCAGAGCCAGGGTCTTTTGGTTAAAGGAATCGGGATCACTTTGTCGATGCCAGCCAGAGGCAAAGGCTGATTTTGAAATGAAAGAGCCACCATCTCTGTACGTTTTACTAACCTCGACCAAAGCTCACGGGTATAGCGACCAATTCCACGATTGGCATAGGAATTTTGCAAGGGTCTAAGGTCAACGGCAATCTTCATAGGGATTTAAGACAGCTAAGCACAGCTTGCCTAATATTGAGTAAGTTGAACTCTTGCTGAATTTGCTTGGCCTTTCGAGCAATACTTTATCCATATTCTTACTATTTTCGTCATCCGGTCCAGAAGGAAAAACTTCCTAAACTATGATTACCGTTGATAAAGTCGAAAAAAACTCCCTAGCTGATATCGCTGGCATTCTTTCGGGCGACAAAATTTTGCGCATGAATGATGAAGAAGTTCGCGACCGCCTCGATTTCGAGTTCTATAAATCAGAAGAATGGCTCGACATCGAAGTCATGCGCGGAGACCAGATTCTCCAATTTGCGGTTGAACGAAGAGACGGTGCTTATCTCGGAATTGAACCCGAGATTATGAAAATCCATCTCTGCAAGAATAACTGTGTCTTCTGTTTTGTTCATCAGACCCCCAAGGGAATGCGGCGATCCCTCTATGTGAAAGATGAAGATTATCGCTACTCCTTTTTAGATGGACATTTCACCACTTTGTCCAATATGAAAGAAAGTGATTGGGAGCGTGTGCTAGCCCAAAGACTTTCGCCCATTTACATCTCTGTTCATGCTACCAATCCGGTATTGCGGGCACATTTGTTAAAAAACCAAAAGATTGAGCCTATTCTCCCACGCCTCGCCTGGATGCAGGAGAATAACATTCAATTTCATACCCAGTTAGTGCTCATTCCAGGGATGAACGATGGCGACGAATTGGAAAGGAGCATTCGCGAGTTACTCGACTTCCATCCCCATATGCTTTCCATTTCGATTGTACCAGTTGGTTTGACCAGTCACCGCAAGGGCCTGCCTGACTTGCGTTGTCTTAATCAAGCAGAAGCTTTGGACGCTATCCATATCGCTAATAAATGGATGGATGTTAGTCTCAAACGCTACGGCCTTAATTTGATTTTTCCATCCGATGAAATGTATGTCTTGGCGGGTGTTGAACTCCCGGAGTCAAAATTCTACGGAGATTTTAGCCAATACCAAAATGGCGTGGGCACTCTGCGGGCCTTGATGGATGACTTTGAAAAGGAGCTGCCCGCCCTGCCTCTGGCGAAAGAGGATTGGACTGTTACAGTATTAACTGGTGGATTGGCTCGAGATACACTCAGCACGATTATGCAACAATTGGAAAAAAAATGTCTCTTGCGTTACGAATTAATTGATTGCGAAAATCTCACCTTCGGGAAAACCGTAACCTGTACCGGATTATTATGTGGAAAAGATTTTCTAGCAGCACTTGAAAAAAGTGAGTTACAGGGACAAATCCTAATTCCTCCCAATAGTTTAAATTCCGAGGGACTTTTTCTGGATGACATCAGTATTCCTGAACTCAGTGAGAGATGCAATCGGCCTATCCTAGCGCCTAAATCATTTTTGGATTATTTCCCCAAATCCTGAAACCACGAAGCATGAAATGGTATTTTGCAATCGGGGTCTTACTTTGCATTAGCAGTGGGCTAGGCAAAGGTTCCGATGCAGTGCGCCCACCGGAGCCAAGCAAAGATGTCCCGAAATTAATGCGTTCAGTTCCCTATCCCAACAGCAATATTTACCTGGGTCGGGGCTTGGCCACTGGCATTATGATCGGCAAGAACTGGCGAGAATCCGATAAATATGGGCTTTGGCAGTGGTCAGGCGATATCGCTTTTTATTACGGCCCTCATTTTTCAGGGGGCGCCAATGGACTTATTAATGCAGGGCAGCCCCGCGATAGCTTCGATATCGTTGAAAACAAATATTTTCTTTTTATCAAATTGCATCAAGCCTGGCTACGGCACGCCCTCTATGCGGGTTTTCATCTTGGAATTGATAACCAAATATCGGTCGATCATAATGAGAAGCAAGAAGATTTTTCTCCTAGTTTACGAATCGATGCGGGTTGGGGTTGGAAATTCAGCCGTATGCTGGGCTTGACTTTGGGTTCGGAAAACCGATATTCCTTTAAATTTGAAGACCAGGGGGCGGGTATTTGGCGCGGTGGAATCGGTGCCCGCCATGCTTGGCAAAGTCAAGTAAAGCCCGGGCTAAGTGTAGATATACTGTATTTTTTTCCTCACTTGCGTGAATCGGTAGGGGCCTTCTATATGAGCAGTCAATTGGAACTTGGTTTTTGGCACCAAGATGACTTTTTGAACCGTAAGGATCAAAGTCTGGCATTCATGCTAGGTTCCAGCCTAGGCTTTTAAGCATTTGGTTGGAATGACCTTGCCATTGTGCAGGGGCCTAAGTAGATTTCCGCTCCTTAAAAATCGGGCTTTTCGTCCGCTTATAGCATTTATTGAAGGAAGGTACGGGTTTGGAACGTTACGAAACCGTTGTAATCGTGGATGCAATGATCCCCGATGAATCCATCGAATCCGAATTTGACGCGGTGGAACAATTAATCAAATCCCAAGGTGAACTAGTCAAAGTTGATCGCTGGGGTAAGCGCAGATTGGCATATCATATTAACAAACGCAGCCATGGTGACTATGCGGTTTTCTATTACGAGGCCGAAGCTGCACTTCCCAGCGAATTAGATAAACGTTTCAGAATCAACGAAAACGTTCTGCGATGGATGACCATCCATGATAATCCCGCTGGTATTCCTTCGGATAAGGTCGAAGAAAAAGTTTTGATTGAAGTCGATGAAGATAAGGGAGACGATTAATGCCAGCTCCAATAAAAAAGAAGAAAAGAAAAGTCTGTTTCTTCACCGAAAACAAAATTTCTTTCATCGATTACAAGGATGAAAAACTCCTGCGTCGTTTTGTATCCGAGCGTGGAAAAATTGTGCCCAGAAAAATCAGTGGTACATCCGCTATTTATCAACGTCAATTGGCGACGGCAATCAAACGCGCTCGCCACATCGCCCTTCTGCCATTCGTGGCGGAAAACATGAAATAAGACTGCTCTTTTCAAGATGGCACAAGCGACTCAATTTTTGATTTCTGGCGTCGTTTTGTGTCTCATGATGGGGCTCTATTATGGCTTGTTTCCCCTTGCCTATGCGGGGGGACGTTCGGGTCACAAGACAATTTTTATTTTGATTTCTGCTGTCTTTGCGCTGCCCTTTCTGTTGATTGGGCAGCTTTCTTTTACAGGACAAATTTTGGTGGCTTCTGTTCTTGGTGCACCGGCTTTACTTAGCTTTCTTGGAGGGAGTCGTTCGATTGATCCTGGCAAGATCTTTTGGATAGCACAATTACCACTCCTGCTCACGCTGCTTTTGATTATTGTTGTTCCCTCATGGTCATATTGGGTAGAAAGTATTATCGAAAAAGGATTAGCGACGCTGGCCAATTCCAATGAAGCCTTACCCATTGGCAAAGATTCCAGCACTTGGGAAAATCTGGCTCTAGTGTTACAGAAATTATGGGCTCCCCTTTTGATTGCAGAATTGGCTTATCGGCTGATAACCGGAGCCCTTCTCCTGAGCTGGTTTGGGTTGCGTGGCAAACGACCTCTGCTTCCCCTTTTTTCGAGCTTAAAATATCCAGATTGGCCCATATGGACAGTCATTTTAGGTCTAGCTCTGGCTTTACTGGGAGCTTCCCTCAATGGTTCGCTCGTCTGGTTTGGCCTGGGACTGATGATCATAGTCGCTCCCCTGTATGTTGCTAGAGGCCTATCGGTCTGTTCTGCGCGCTGGGTTGAAAAACCAATGCTTGAAGGTCGACCGACTTTTTTTAGCCCTTGGCTGATTTTAATGTTGCTTTTTTTGTTTACGCCCTACGCACTCTTATTTTTAATAGGAATAGGGCTTGCAGATACCTGGTTTGATTTTCGCCAGGATAAAGATTCAATGAAAGAGGAAAGGACCACCGTATGGAAGTGATCTTAAAGTCGGATATCAAAGGTTTAGGCAAAACTTTGGATATCGTAAAGGTGCGGGATGGATATGCCCATAATTTTCTGTTTCCACGTGAAATGGCGATGCTAGCCACATTTCAGAACAAGAAATTTGTGGAAACCGATCGTGCAAAAGCAGCCGAAGTGTATCTCAAAGAGAAAAATAGTGCTGTTGCTGTAGCAGAGAAAATGAAGGGTGCTTCAGTAACAATCGCTGCGCGAGTTTCTGAAGGTGAAAAACTCTACGGTTCTGTTGGGGCTGCTGATATTGCCTTGAAGCTCAAGGAAAAGGGATTCGACGTCGATAGAAAATTCATCGAACTCAACCAGCCAATCAAACAATTGGGTATGTTTACAGTCAAAGTTAATCTGCATCCCGAAGTGGATACCAAAGTTAAAGTTTGGGTGATTAACGATGAATCCAAAACCTAAAGAAAACCCAGTTCCCAATTTTAAAGCTCAAACTGACTCGCCGAATTAAATTGGCGAGTTGGGACGCTGTGGAATCACAAATTCATATTGTAGAGGGTAAGCCGTGACGAATATAATTGTGATGGGCGCCGCAGGACGTATGGGCCAGATGGTCTTACAAGCCTGCGCCGATTTAAGCAAGCACGATTCGAGTTGCAGAGTTCACGCCGCAATTGAAGCCCCAGGTTCAGAACATCGAGGGAAACCTGTTAACATCCCCGGAATCGATCTTCTGATCAGCGATAAGCTAGAAGATCATTTGTTAAAAGATGCAGTCATTATTGACTTTACCATTTCTGCGGCAACCTTAAAGACTTTAGAAAAAGCCCTGGCCGCTTCATGCAAAATGGTAATAGGAACTACTGGTTTTTCTGATTCCGAAAAAGAAGTCATTCGGGAAGCGTCCCAAAAAATTGCCATTTTGATGGCTCCAAACATGAGTCAGGGCGTTAATCTGCTTTTTAAGATTAGCGAATTGGTGGCCTCAAAGTTGGGCGAAGAATACGATATCGAAATCGTGGAAGCCCATCACAACCAGAAAAAAGATGCTCCCAGCGGAACTGCTTTTGGATTGGCAGAGGCGGTTGCCAAGGGCCGTCAGGTTGATTTGAAAAAAGTTGCGAATTATGGTCGTAAAGGCTTGGTCGGTGCTCGACCCAAAGGCGAAATTGGCATTCATGCCTTGCGCGGTGGAGATATAGTCGGTGACCATACTGTCTTGTTCGCGGGTCCGGGTGAGCGAATTGAGCTGCGTCATGTTGCCCATAGTCGCCAAACTTTTGCTCAAGGGGCAGTCCGGGCCGCTCAATTTTTAGGAGCAAAGACACAAGGTCTGTTTCACATGCGTGATGTTCTCGAGCTCTAGAAAAGCCTCGCTTGCTGGGTTTCATCGGGTCTTGTATATTGACCCAATACCAAAAGACAATTAAACCCCATCGCCAAGGACCTGGCTTGAAATTCTCACGCCCCTTTAGCTTATCCGTCATATGCAATTTTGTGCTGCTTCTAGGTCTTACTTTGCCATGTTACGCGGCAGAGGCCCTGAAGGGCCAAAGCTCACCGGTAGACAGTGCAAAGGCTATCGATCAAAATTCAAAGCAAGTGTTGCAGCCTAATATTCAGATGGACTCTCTTGAATCTGAAGCCAAAGCTGAGCAAGTCAGGAGTAGGGTCGATTCGGCCTTGGGAAAAATAAGCTCAAAAAAAATAAAAGCAGATAGTAGCTCTCAAGCTGACAGCTTAAATGTAAAGAAGTTGGCTAAAAGTGAACCAATCCTGGACAGCACAAGCCGAGATTCAAGTTCAAATTCCATGCCCAGTGACAGTCTGGCAAGTGTCAAGACAGATAGTGTAACAAACTCTGATACCCTTGGTACCAGTTTCGTTGATTCCATTTCCAGCGCTGATTCTAGTTTCTCTTCTCAGACTGATTCATCGGCCTTACTTAGCCCTTCTTCTGATACAATCGCTGCGAAATATTCCACTGAAACAGATAGTGCTGGCAGCAATGGCACTTCCCCAAAAGGTCCGAACAAAGAACGTCAGAAAATTGTTCGCGAAACGACCGTCCATACAATTGATGATTTGAAGGGACGGTATCGCTCACCCAAACGGGCGCTATTTTTTTCTTTGGCGGTGCCTGGGGCAGGTCAAGCTTATGTGGGACATTGGGTTCGGGGTTCCGCCTACTTTATGGCCGATATTGCCATGTTTTTTGGTTGGCACCATTATACAGTGGTGAAACATGACAGACAGGTGAAACGCTACAAAAAATATGCGGATACCTATTGGAGAAACTCGCGCTATGAAGAATGGGTTCGCACACGATTTGGCAAAGAGGAGGATAAGGCCCAGTTCAATAAAGTATCACCCCATCGATATGTATACTGCGGCTCCCTTGTAGATCAGGGCCAACAGGCTCGTGAATACGAGGGCTGTAACGATATTTGGGATGCCCAGAAATACAGCTACTATGCAGGAACTCAAAACGATGGGGATTTTGCCCCAGCCGATGTAGACTCCGTAACTGCTTTAAGAAGTCGGCTCATAGATGCGCAAACCTTTTACGAAGTAATTGGAAAAGAAAATGAATTTGTCGCCGGTTGGGATGATGCCAATTTGGATTCTATCACGGTTGATGAGAACAGCATTTCTGGAAACAGTGAACATCGGCAAAACTATCGGAATATGCGAGCCAAAGCGACGGATTATTCCCGCATGCAAGCCTACTTTTTAGGAGGAATTGTTCTGAATCATTTGGTTTCAGCAGTAGACGCCGCTTTGGCCGCCCAATTCCATAACAAAAAACTGTATCAGACTGAAACAAGGTGGTACCATCGGGTTCGCATGGATGCAATGTTGGCATTAAATAATGGCGGACCCGAACCAATGGTGAGAGCATACTTGCCCTTTTAGCTCCTTGCGGAATATTAAGAATGCATAATTGGAAAGACTGTTTTAGAGTGAATTATTCAATTCGTGTAACATTGAGTATTAGCGTGCTGATTCTTGTGACTCAAGTTTCTTTATATGCACAGAATTATCCAGGTCCAGAAGGTCTGGTGATCGAAATTGATCCGGACAAGAATAAAAATGATCAGAAAAATTTAGGTCTAGCCTTAGGCATGTCAACACTCTTGCCTGGAACTGGTGAATACTATTTGCACGATAAAATATGGAGTAAGACATTCCTGTTGGCAGAAGCGGGTTTTTGGACTACCCTCTTTTTTGCCTGGCAAGCCAAGGAAAGCTATCTCCAATCAGCCCGGCATTTTGCTTCGGTATATGCAGATGCACAAAGTGGGGGACGTTCGGAAGCTTATTTGGAAGAAATCGGTTCTTACCGTTCTTATCAGGAAAATGAGCGAAGACAAGACAGTTACGAAGCTGTTCAAATTCTCTCTGGAAAACGCGATGGCGACTATCCAATCAAGCCAATCGAGGCAAACTACTGGGATTTTGGAAGTGCAAGCAGTCCTCAGAACACCGCAGCTTGGCGTGATTACCAAGATGCCTTAAGACATCATAGGAGGGCAAAAATTGCAGTTTCTTTTGCAATAGGCGCCTTGGCTTTATCGCGTGCGGCATCGATTGTGAATACTCTGCATCTATACCGTTCGACAACTTCATTCGGGCTTTCTGCCCAATCAAATCCGATCTTGAATGAAAAGGAAGTGGGTTGGCAAGTCAGTTTCAATTTTCCCACTCCCTAATGGCTTGACATTTTTCTTTATTTGTTACTATCGTATACAGTGATGAACAATTTAATCCTCAACTCGCTACTGCTTCTAGGAAAATCCAAATAGCGGAGTGGGATTGCATTGTTTAAAAAAAAGCCCGCTCCTTGGAGTGGGCTTTTTTATTGTGCCTCATTCCATGGAGTGGTAATCGAAAACACATGGATGAATAATTAGGGGTAAAAAATGGAAAATGAGCAGATTCACGAAAAACCTAAATCGACAGAAAGAAGTCCTTTCTTCTATGATGTAACACTTCGCGATGGAAATCAAGCCTTGCGCCAACCATGGAATCTCGAACAAAAGGAACGGGTTTTTCGTCAACTGCTTAAGTTGGGAGTACAGGGGATTGAAGTTGGCTTTTCAGGAGCTAGCGAAATGGATTTTGCAGCTTGTGAACACTTAGCAAGGCTCTCCCCTGACCATGTTGTCATCTCTGGTTTGGCCCGTGCAGTTGAGAGAGACATTGTGAAAGTGTGGGAGGCGGTGCAATATGCAGCCCAACCCCGTATTCATACCTTTATTGGAATGAGCCCCTTTGCCATGGAAAATGTTTTGCGCATGAGTCCGCAGGCCGTGCAGAAGAAAGCTATTGAGGCGGTTTCCCTGTGCAAATCGGTGATGGCAGGTAAGGGGTCTGTTCAATTTTCGGCGGAACATTTTGGAGACTGCATTGATAATCTCGATTTTGCCATCGAAACATTTCAAGCTGTGGTCGAGGCCGGGGCAAAAGTGATCAATTTACCCAATACAGTCGAGCGTTATCGGCCCTTTATCTTTGCCGAAATGGTGCGAAAAGTGTGTGAAGCCTTACCGAGCAGTGTAACTATTGCTGTTCATACTCACAATGATTTAGGTATGGCCACTGCAACAACAGTGGAATCCTTTTTTGCCGGCGCCACCCAGTTAGAAACCGCCTTAAATGGCTTAGGTGAAAGGGCTGGTAACACCAATCTTTATGAGGTGGCTTGTAGTCTGTATAACTGTGGAGTCGAAGTTCCCTTGTCTCTGGGTGATATTTATGAAACCGCTTTATTAATTGCCGATTGGTCACATGTCGGCATTTATGAAAAGGCTCCCTTGGTAGGAGACGATATAGTATTTCATCGCAGTGGAATACATCAAGATGGTGCTAGCAAAACCAAGGGCATGAAAAAAGGAGCATACCGAGCTATTGATGCTGGCTTAAT
>JBBQAD010000004.1:0-19465 GCA_038315885.1 Fibrobacteria bacterium
GGTGGTCTCAGCAAGCATGCAGGCTGTTTCTGGAACCGAAATGGCAATTAGTCTGGCTCGACAGGGAGGCTTAAGTTTTATTTACTGTTCGCAGTCGATTGAATCACAGGCCGCCATGATAGCCAAGACGAAATCCCATAAAGCGGGCTACGTACGCAGTGACTCCAATATTGCAGCCAATTCCAATTTGCGCCGCCTTTTGCAGCTGATGCGTGAAACAGGGCATAGCACAGTTGCTGTCACAGAAGGCGGTTCTCCTAGTAGCCAATTCTTAGGCATTATTACCGACAAGGATTTTTGGGAATTTGAAGACGATTTGGATTCTCCTGTATCACAATATATGACACCTCGCAATCAGGTCATTTTTGGCGAAGTGGGTATCTCTCTTCGCGAAGCCAATCGATTGTTACATAAGCACAAGAAAGAATGTTTACCCATTTTAGAGAAAGATGGACGCTTAAACTCCCTGGTCTTCAAAAAAGACTATGTCGATCATATCAACAATCCACTAGAGCTCTTAGATTCCCAAAAACGACTGGTAGTTGGAGCCGGTGTTAACACTCACGATTATAAAGAACGGGTTCCAGCACTGGTTGAAGCGGGAGTTGATGTCATTTGTTTTGATTCTTCTGATGGCTATAGTGAGTTTCAAAAAGATGCCGCCCTTTGGGTTCGCGAGAAATTAGGCGATTCATTGGTGATGGGTGGAGGAAATGTCGTTGCTGCCGATGGCTTTGATTATTTGGTAAAAGAAGCTCAAGTCGATTTTGTGAAGGTCGGTATCGGGGGTGGGTCCATCTGTATTACTCGAGAACAGAAAGGGATTGGTAGGGGACAAGCCTCCGCCTTGCTAGATGTTGTTCAGGCGAGAGATAAATACCATAAGGAAAGCGGGAGATACATTCCTATTTGTTCGGATGGCGGTTTGGCCAACGACACCCAAATCATTATCGCTTTGGCCATGGGAGCCGATTTTGTAATGATGGGGCGCAACTTTGCGATGACCAATGAAAGCCCCACTCCGAAGGTTTCCATGAAAGGCAGAATCTTTAAGCCCTATTGGGGTGAAGGCTCCAACCGTGCTCGCAATTGGCAGCGTTATTCAGAAGACAGTGAAAAGAAAAGTATGGTCTTTGAAGAAGGTGTAGACGCCTATGTACCGGTTGTAGGCTCAGTGGCCGAAGTTTTGGGTATAACACTTCACAAAATCCGCAGCACCATGTGTAATGTTGGATCAAATTCCCTGCGAGAATTCCATGAAAAGGCTGTGCTGACCTTGGTATCAGAACAGTCCTTTGATGAAGGCGGTACGGCTAATGTGGTTAAGGTCGATCCTGAGACCAGTAGTTCAGAGGAGTCTTAAATGTGGAATACCTGATTAAAGCAATCCAATTTTTTAACTTGATTTTGGCATAGTTCCTATTATTACTACTTGTTTAGGCCTTAAAGCAGCAAAGAATCCTTTAATTCATTACGATGTACTTCATAAAAACCACTTTCTTTTCTGAGGACTCCCGCTGATGTTCAGTTTTGTTTGGTTCGTTATAGTTATTCTCATTTGCATCAATGCCTTTTACGTAGCGGCAGAGTTTGCTGCTGTGGGAATACGCAAAAGCAGAATAAAACAACTCGCAGATGAGGGTGGCATCTTGGCTGCAAAGCTTTGGCCCTTGCTGAATGATGGGCGTATGCTCGATCGTTACATTGCAGCCTGTCAAATAGGCATTACTTGGTCGAGCTTGGTTTTGGGCGCTTATGGGCAGGCGGCCCTAGGGGCTTCTCTGGTGCCTTTTTTGACTTCGATTGGCTTTGAATTCGAAAACTCCCTATCGATATCGGCTCTCTTTATTCTAGTCACATTGACCACTTTTCAAATTATTTTGGGAGAATTACTGCCTAAATCACTCGCCTTGCATAACCCCGTTCGCACCGGTTTATGGACTGTAATACCCATGCGATGGTCTTTGACGGCCTACTCTTGGTTTATCGATCTATTAAACGGCAGCGGTTGGTTATTACTCAAATTAGTCGGAATATCCCCTAACAGTCATCGCCATATTCATTCGCCAGATGAAATTCATTTGATATTGACCAAAAGTAAAGAAAGCGGCGCCTTAGAGCAGGATGAATTGAAACGTTTACAAGGGGCCTTGCGACTCAGCAGAAGACCCGTTCGACAGTTGATGACTCCGCGTATGAAAATGAAAACACTGAACCTGAGCACCTCGCAAGATGAGGTACTGCGTGAAGTCTCGCGTACGGCATTTTCACGTCTGCCCGTGTATCGCGGTACGACTGACAAGATCGAAGGTGTTTTATATGTGAAAGATCTTCTGAAGACCTATTTGGAAACCCAAACTGTATCTCCTCTTCAAGAGCTTATTCGCCCTGTGCTATTTGTTCCCGAGACGATGACTGCCGAGAAGCTTTTTGTATTTCTTCGCGAGCACAGTGCCCATATTGTGATGGTAGTTGATGAATTCGGGGGTGTAGTGGGTCTTGTAACTCTAGATGATCTACTATCAGAAGTGTTGGGCGATATGCCCGATGAGTTTAAGGGTTGGGATTTTATTCCAGAGCGTTTGCCCGACGGTAGATTGCGCTTGTCGGGGCTTATGCGTCTTGATGAAGTGGAAGAATGGGTTGGTGTGGCGTGGAAGGGGGATGCTGATACAGTCGGTGGTTATGTCATGGAGGTTTTGGGCAGAATTCCCGAATCGGGAGAAAGGCTGAGCATCGGCGCCACGGTAGTAGAAGTGGAGTCAGTGAAACAAAACCTGCTCGCCTCCGTCTTAGTGATGCCCTCGGCCCGTGAAAATAGAGCAAAAAAAGATGAATAATTTTATTCCGGTATTCATCATTTTGGGTTTGATTTTGCTCAACGGGCTTTTCGTTGCGGCTGAGTTTGCCCTAATCGGTGTGCCCCGTGCTGCTGTAGCCGCACAAGCCGCCCATGGACATAAAACAGCGCAATTGATCAACGCCATATTGAATGACCCACGCCGACAGGATAGATACATTGCCACAGCCCAATTGGGTATCACCGTGGCAAGTCTTTCCTTGGGTATGTACGGTGAACACACCTTAGCCACTTGGATTGGCAGCTTTTTAGAAAGCCTGGGAACCTGGCGCTATATAGCAGCCCACACTCTCGGCAGCATTATTGCAATCACCATACTGACCTATTTCCATATCGTGCTGGGCGAAATGGTCCCTAAATCTCTGGCTTTACAGCAGGCCGAACGTACCGTGCTTTGGGTAACCCCCCCGATGATGTGGATAGAAAAGATCTGTTTACCGCTCGTGATAGGCCTTAATAGCATTGGAAATGCCATTTTGAAGCTCTTCGGCGTCGATCGCAGCAAAGACGCCTCTCACAATTTTCATAGCCCAGAAGAACTGCAATATATTGTTAAGGAGAGTCAACAAGGTGGCGAATTAACCTTCGAGACCGGGGAACTTTTACAAGAGGTCTTTGATTTCGATCAACTAGCGGCGCATGAAGTAATCGTTCCCCGTGTGAAAGTGACTGGAATAGCACTGGGTACTAGTCCCATTGACTTGGCACGCATCATAAAAGAAAACCCTCATACACGTTACCCCGTCTATGAAGACACAATCGACAAAATAGTGGGTATGATACATACTCAAGATGTCTTCGCCCGTTTACTTGATTCACAGTCAATTTCAAAAACCAATATTCGCAGTGTTCCCTATGTGCCCGAGTCAGCGTCCTTAGATCAAGTGCTCGAAGCGATGCGTAAACATAAGACCCAATTATGTGTAGTACTGGATGAATATGGAGGTACAGAAGGTATCATCACTTTAAATGATTTGTACGAAGAAGTAGTTGGTAAAATCGAAGACGAAGCTACCGGTCTTGCCGACCTGTATTTCGATGCAGCGGGCCGTCTTTTGGCTCTGGGAACAGTGCGAATTGAAGAGGCAGGAGAGATTTTGAATCTGCCCCTGAAGCATGAAGAAGTCGACACAGTGGGAGGTCTAATTCTGGCTTTGCTGGGGCGGCCCCCTCAAGTGGGAGATAAAGTGGAGTACGCTGATCTCAGTTTCGAAGTGGTGGAGATGGAAGGCATGGCGGTTCGCTTTTGTGCCATTATCCGCAGCGCAGCGGCTAGCTAAAGAGAACTACTCCATTGATGATAAATGTATAACTGGACCAAAATCGGATATGAAGAGTAATATCTGATACGAATCAATTTTACAATTCTGAAGGTTTCATTTTTCATCCGACCGTTCTAGTGGTTTTGTACATGAAACTTGGGGCGGATGATCACAAGGTCTTTTGTCTGGGGATTAAGTATTGTGGTCTGTGATGGGACTGATGAATGCGGGACACCTGTTGCATGGAATCAGCAGATAATTGGCAAATCGAATTCAAAAACTAGACGAATGATTTTTAGCTCGAAAATGCTTTTTCGAAACACTGACAATAAAGTCTATTCTGTTTTAGGGCTTGCACACCGGAAATTAAAATGATACGAAACACTTCGCGGGTCGAAGTGTTTGTAATTCTAGACGTGTGCGAGAAATTCCGTCCATGTAAGGCCCGAATTCAAGGCGATGCGGAGATTGAGTATATCATCTTTTCCAATGATACTCTCACGCTTTGGTCTTCCGCTCATAAAGGGTATGAAGTCTGAGGACTGAACCTTTTCTAAAGGAACCGCCCCTTTGTCGATTATTCGTTTCATGTGGGCCTCCACTAAGATTATAAGCAAGTGAGGTGCCATTTGCCAGGTTTTGAAAATCTTTCTTAAAGAGGGATTTTGACCTACGGGTCGCTTCAAAGAGCCGCGCTTGTATCAATCTGGAACAATTTGTCCAGGGAATTGACATTCAGTCCTTGAATGCGAAGGCTTCCTAGGCCCTGAACTAAACTTCGATCTGATACTCTTTAATTTTTCTCCACAAAGAGGAACGAGAAATCCCCAACTTTTTTGCCACTTCTGTGTGATTTTTTTTCAATGATCTGAGGGCCTGGGAGATATGCAATTTTTCCATCTCTGCCAGGGTCATAATTTCAGAACTCTCGGAAGCGGGAATGCTTGCCAAACTAGACAATGTATTGGAAGGAGGCAAAGCAAGGTATGGCCGGTTAGCCTCGACTTGAACCAGATACTCTGGTAAATCTTCCAACAAGATATTCTCCCCCTCACATAAGGCCATGGCATGCTCGATGATATTTTCAAGTTCACGAATATTCCCTGGGTAATTATGAGCCATCAACACCGACTCGGCATTTTTAGCAATGCCAGTAATGCCCTTTCGTGTGCCTTGACTGTACTTCTTTACAAAGTTTCGTATTAGACGGGGAATGGCTTCTTTGCGTTCGCGCAAAGGAGGGATATGAATATGAAACACGCTAAGGCGATAGAATAAATCTTCTCGAAAGACACCGCGTTCTATGGCTTTGTACAGATCTCGATTGGTCGCGGCAATGACTCGCACATTGACAAATCGGCTCTCTGTATCTCCAACTCGCCGCAACTCTTTTTCTTGTAAAAACCGTAATAGTTTCACTTGGGCCGTTAATGCTAATTCACCGACTTCGTCGAGTAACAGCGTGCCCTTATCTGCTTCTTCAAATAAACCCTTACGGTCAGCGACCGAGCCAGTGTAACTGCCTTTGCGGGAGCCAAAGAGTTCGGCTTCAATTAGATTCTCCGGAATAGCCCCGCAGTTGATGGCCACAAAATCTTCTTCAGATCGGTCGCTAAGGCGATGAATAATATTGGCTAAAAATTCTTTTCCAGTTCCGCTTTCACCTGAAATCAGAATGCTGCTATTGGTCTTAGCGACTTTTGAAACCAAGCGATGGATCTTTTTCATCGCTGGCGTGGAGCCCAACAATTCTTCGAGTAACTGTTCTTCGAGAGCTCTGTAGTTTGCGCGAGAGAGAGAACGCGAAAGCACCTTGGCAGCCTGGGCTTCGAGCAGTTTAATATTGACTGGTTTTACGAGATAGGAATGCGCACCCCTGTTTACCGCTTGCTCAGCCAGGCGGGTGGATTCAGCTGTTGTTAATACAAAGATTTCAATGCCCGGATTGTGCTCCTTGGCCAAATCGATGGTATCAAGATTTTCAAGAGTCAGGTAATTTGTCGAAAGAAAAAGCGCACCAAAGCCGCCTTGCGTAAGCAGTTTGATGGCGGAAGAGTCACTAGTACTCTCCATAATTTCAGTATCAGGGGTTGACCAAGAATCGAAAACTTCTCGTTTGAAGTCCTGGTCATCATCTAAGATCAGAATCTTCATGACTAGATCTCAATTTCGTTTTTCGGAGGCATTCGACATTATGTATTCCTCCAGATTTTTGCCACTCTAGCCGTTAAACATCGCTTTCATATTTTCGAAAAAGGAGCGGGGTCGTTCTTGTTGTTCTATCTGCTCCAATTCCTTAAGCAATTCTTTTTCCCGCGAGCTTAAACTTTTAGGGGTGTGAATATGCATTTTAAAATACAAACTCCCCTTGGTTCTACCGTTTAATTCGGGCAAACCCTTATCGCGCAGCCTTAGCATTTCACCTGATTGAGTGCCAGCTGGAATTTTCAGATTGACTTCTTCTTCCAAGGTCGAGACTCTAATCTCGCCTCCCAAGGCCAAAGTCGTATAAGGAACCTCTACGGAAGCATGAAGATCAATCCCCTCGCGCTTGAACTTGTCGTGAGATTTTTCTTGAAGTACGACAATTACATCGCCCTGTTCACCGCCATTGGGTCCGGCATGACCCTCTCCCCGGATAGTGATATAGTTGCCCTCTGATACACCGGGTGGAACATCTACTGAAACCGTGACTTCACCTCGAATTCTTCCCGTACCCTGACAATCGTGACAACGATCACGCACAATGGTGCCCATGCCTTCGCAACGGGGACAACTTGTCACATTGACCATCTGACCAAAGAGCGAAGATTGCACTTGGCGAACCTGCCCTTGGCCTCCACAAGTGCTGCAAGTTTGTGAACCAGAGCCGCCTAGGGCCGAACAAGTCTTGCAAGGGTTAAAGCGACGCAATTTGATTTTTTTTGTAACACCGCTGGCGATTTCATTGAGAGTCAAGGGCAAGGCGACCTGCATGTCTTCACCAGCAGGTGGTCCACCCCGTCGGCGTCCGCGACGAGAGCCATCACCACCAAAAATATCGCCGAAGGCACTGAAGATATCTTCAAAATTGCTAAAGCCTGCCCCACCACCATTGCCGGCTGAAGCTCGTAGCCCTTCATGGCCAAAGCGATCATATTGTGCACGTTTTTCAGACGTACTCAATACATCATAGGCTTCAGCTGCTTCTTTGAATTTCTCTTCCGCTGACTTATCACCTGGATTTTTATCCGGATGAAATTTTAAGGCGAGTTTTTTGTAAGCCGATTTAATGGCCGCATCATCGGCATTTTTGGCTAAACCCAGTACTTCGTAATAGTCTCGTTTCGAGGCCATCTTACTATTCCATTTCAGTTTCAGAGCAAAAGGTAAAGCCTAAGAAATTATTCTACGACCTCATAGTCCGCATCCACAGCATTGCCATCTTTGGACTTCCCGCTTTTTTTCTCTTCGGCTTTTTCTTCACCTGGGGCAGCTCCCGGATTTTGCTGAGCTTCGGCCGCTGCAGCCTTGTACATGGCTTCAGAGAGCTTCTGGGACTTCTCTTCTACCACTTTAATCGCATTCCGGATGCTTTCTAGGTCTTCGCTCTTCTGAACTTTTTTCAGTTCTTCTAAGGCCGACTCGACTGCTTTTTTCTCATCTTCGGAGATTTTATCGCCGTGATCTTTCAAGAGTTTCTCGGTGCTGTATACCAATTGTTCAGCCTGGTTTTGAACTTCGACGCGTTCACGTTCTTGTTTATCAGTGTCTGCATTCGATTCTGCTTCCTTGACCATTCTCTGGATATCGGCTTCATTAAGACCCGAAGAGCTTTCAATGCGGATTTTTTGTTCCTTGCCGGTTGCCTTATCCTTGGCGCTGACGTGCACAATACCGTTGGCATCGATGTCAAAGGTGACTTCGATTTGCGGCACTCCACGGGGAGAAGAAGGAATACCAGTTAGTTCAAAACGACCCAAGGTGCGATTGTGGCGTGCCATTTCGCGCTCACCCTGTAACACATGGATGCTGACAGCCGGTTGGTTGTCTTCTGCCGTTGAGAAGACTTGGCTCTTTCGTGTCGGGATGGTAGTGTTTCGTTCAATGATTTTGGTAAACACCGAACCCAATGTTTCAATACCCAAAGAAAGTGGTGTTACATCGAGCAGCAGCACGTCTTTAACGGAGTCATCTCCAGCTAGCACGCCAGCTTGAACAGCGGCACCTACGGCTACCACTTCATCGGGATTGACACCCTTATGCGGTTCTTTGCCGAAGAAGGCTTTCACTTTTTCTTGTACAGCTGGTATCCGGATGGATCCACCCACCAGAATCACTTCATCAATATCAGAAGCCTTAAGGCCCGCATCTTTCAAGGCCTTTTCACAGGGACCAATTGAACGGTCAATCAAGTTCGCACAGAGCTGCTCAAACTTGGCACGAGTGATGGTCATATCCAAATGTTTTGGACCAGTTGCGTCTGCAGTGATAAAGGGCAAGTTGACAGCAGTTGAACTGGTGCCCGACAGATCGATTTTCGCCTTTTCAGCAGCTTCTTTTAATCTTTGCAAGGCCATTTTATCCTTGCGGAGATCGATGCCATTTTCTTTCTGAAACTCTTCGGCAATAAAATCCATGATGACTTGATCAAAATCATCGCCACCTAAATGGGTATCTCCATTAGTGGATTTTACTTCAAAGACTCCATCACCGATTTCGAGGATGGAAATATCAAAGGTTCCACCGCCGAGATCATAGACGGCAACTGTTTCATTCTTTTTCTTATCTAAGCCGTAGGCAAGTGCAGCGGCCGTAGGCTCGTTTACAATTCGCAACACTTCGAGACCGGCAATTCGTCCGGCATCCTTGGTGGCTTGACGCTGGGAATCGTTAAAATAGGCAGGCACCGTGATGACGGCCTGTGTTACTGTTTCACCGAGATAGTCTTCTGCGATTTTTTTCATCGCCTGTAACACAATGGCAGAAATCTCGGGTGGAGTGTAACGTTTTCCGTCGACTTCTACAGCGGCCAATTCTCCTGCGCCGCCGACCACTTTGTAGGGTACACGCTTGGATTCCACTTCGACTTCACTGCCGGTTCTACCCATGAAACGCTTAATGGAGTAGACAGTCTTCTCTGCATTGGTGATGGCCTGACGTTTGGCTACATGGCCAACCAATCGCTCCCCATTTTTCGCAAACGCAACGATAGAGGGAGTAGTGCGCGCTCCTTCAGCATTGGGTATTACAGTCGGCTTTCCACCTTCCATTACTGCCACACATGAATTTGTGGTTCCTAGATCAATTCCGATAATCTTGCCCATGATTAATCCCCTTCTTTTATTCCTAAAATTCTGCTAAACTTTTTCTTCTCTCTATTTGGCCTCAGCCTGAACATGAACTTATTCACTGCCCTTTGAAACGACCACCTTCGCGTGCTTTACCACCTTGGTCTTCACGCGATAGCCCTTTTCAAAGACTGTAGTGATATGATTCTCTTTAACTTCATCACTAGCTTGCTGCATGAGGGCTTCGTGTAAGTTCGGATCAAATTCTTGACCGATTGGATTGATTTCTTCCAAACCTTCGGCATCCAATATCTCATTAAATTTCTGATGAATCATGCGGATTCCTTTTTCAAAATCCGCCAGATTTTCGCTCTTTAATTTCGGATCAAATGCTCGTGCAAAATTGTCTAAAACCTCTGTTAACTTACCAATCAATGTATGGTTCGCATTGGTCATCAACTCGATGCTTTCACGCGCCGTTCTTCGACGATAATTTTCAAACTCTGCGTAGAGTCGAAGGTATTTATCGTTTAAAGCTTTATGTTCAGCAGCAGAAACATCTTTCTTAGAGCTTTGTGCTTCTGAATTTTCTTGCTCTTCAAAAGAATCTTCTTTCAGTTTCTGCTCCTGGTTGATTTCCTGTTCAGGTAGAGCGGAATCTGTATCAGTAGTCTGGTTCTGTTCCATCTTATCCGTCTGTTCCATTTCGTTCATCCAAGTACTCGTTTATTTTTTACTTGATTTATGGCTATGGAAAGCAAATTCTTTGCCATAAATAACTTGGCCTTATTTTGGCCAGTAAATCCAAATTTGGAAGGAAAAACCACAGTTCATCCCTTAAACTTTGGACTTTTGTTTCAAATTGAAACGATCAATTTATCGAATTTTTGCCTTTAAAAGGGCTGCCCTGAATTGCGGGATATTCTTTCAATGAAGTGGTGAATATGGTTAAACATGGATTTGTTTAACTTTGAAACGCCAATCGCCTCAAATTTTAACTCCTCTGCCTCGATCGTTTCACTTTGAAAAGTACGTCAGCAGTTAAAGCAGGTAATCCTCTTTTTGGGTCTCTAGGTTAGAAGGATTACATTGCGGGCATGCAGCGTCTAATAATGAATTTGAAATGGCCTATAGGCCTGATTTCCCTTTCCCTGGCTGTATTAATTGGACTCTGCGAGCTCCTTTTTGTTCTTCTTCTAAAGATTCAAATTACCGGTTTGCTTCTGCCATATTCTGCTAGCAGTGGTTTAAGTATTCTAGTTCCGATACAGGAATCGTTTGGCAATTACCTCCTTCGCGCGGCATCTACGGGGTGGAAAGGCTTGGTGTTTATTGCCATGTCGCGAAGTCTTTTTCAGGCTCTACAAACTCGCGGGGAGCAGCACAGCGCCATTCAGCAGGTCATAGGTTTTCATTCTGATATGTTTGCACAGTTCCAATCCAAGGCCATTGGTTCTCACCAAATCCCTCCTAGTTATGGCAAACTTTTTTCAGGGCATTGGGATTTTTTATTTCGCGGTCCTTTAGCCCGCTCACGCTGTTTTGCGGCTGCGATTCAGGGCCTGCTTTTTTTGTTGTTACTCATCTTTTTGTATCCCCATACAATTGTCTATGTAAGCGGGTTTACCGTTTTAGCTGCACTATTATCTCGTTCGAAGGTGAATTGGTTAAAACGTTTAAACCGGAGATGGAATCATAGTCAGGAAATGCTAATGCCAAGGTCCAAGGACTTCTTTCGTCGCTTTGAAGAGATAAAAGGAAATCAATCGCTGCCGACAATATTGCAGCAGTGCCAGCAATATATCGATAGTGCGCGAAAAAATTATTCCAACAAGGAATTCTGGACCGCTCTTTTTCCAGTACTTCTGGAACTATTCCTCTTTATTTTTTTAGCACTGTTACTCTCATTTATAGGAAAATCAAGCCAGGAATTAAACCCGGCACTCAGCATGATTCAAGTGCTGCCTTTCGCAGTATTACTGTTACTGATGTATAGGCCCCTGCGCGAATGGGCAAACTATTATCCGGCTTATTTAGAGGCCAGCCTAGAAAGACAAGACCTAAAGCAGACGCAAGCATGGATTGAGCAATTACCTGATTGGAAGCCAGCCCAATTTAGCCCACAGGATAAGCTCGAGATACAGAATCTTCATTTTCGCTATGGAATGGCCACATGGATATTTAAAGACTTTAATCTTAAGCTTCCGGCGTCGGGTCGAGTTTTAATTCGCGGAGCGAATGGAACCGGCAAAAGCAGTTTAGTGAAATTGATAGCAGGAGCCGAATATTCCAGCCAGGGAGCCATTGTTTATCCAGAGGTCTGGAAGGTGAAATCTAATTCCACGTCAGCTAATTCTTTACCCGCCCTTGCATATCTCAGCCAGAACCCCTGGCCTTCCCAAAATTTTTATGAAAACTGGAAGCTTTGTCAGACAGAGCGGCCTTCTCTTTATTCCAAATTAGACGGATTGTTGGATATAGACCGTGTTCTGAAAGATTTCTCCAGTGCTCAGAGTACGTCACTGAAGGAAGCCGATAATTTTCACGATTGGCAAGGACTTTCAGTGGGCCAAAGGCAACGTATCTGTATCGCTGAGAAACTGTTACGGCCACAGGGTTTATTATTACTGGATGAGCCGAGTAACGCCTTACCCGGCTTACATCGCATTCCATTATTGGAGAACTTAATTGAACTATGGCTGGCCTTTGGCGGGAAATCTGTTTACATCGTTTCTCACGAAGAGGGCTGGAATCTTTCTTTTGACCAAATTGTTGAGCTTTAATTTTCCCATGAAGAGATACTTTCTACTTAGGGGCTGGATCTTGGCCGCATTTTGTCTATTCGCAATTTTGGGACGCCACTATTTTGAACGGCAGCATCAGAATTGGGCCTGGCTGCTTATAGTCATTGGTCTTGGTCTGAGATTGCATTGTGGACGCTTTATTGGAAGCCATAGCAATGGAGACACGGTAACAGTAGTATTACTCAGTCAAAACGGGCCCTATCATTACTCTAGACACCCACTGTACCTCTCTAATATGATCAGCATTGTTGGATTGATACTCTGGGCTAATCCTTTTGCTCCAATCTTCAATCTTTGCCTTTGCTTGGCAATCTTCTTTCACCATGAAATTTTGATTCGCCATGAGGAAGATTATTTGCTGAGTCAAGACCACCTTAATTACCAGAACTATAGAAGCCAAGTTTTTCGCTGGTTGGGACGCGCCCAAAATAAGTCTACCAGTTTACAGTTACAGTCCCTATCAATTTTTGAAACAAGAAATGATCTACTTCTAAACACCAATTATTCTTGGAAGCAGGCGTTTCAATTTCAAGCTCCCAATCTATTTAAAACACTGATAACGGCTTTACTTCTAAGTTTTTGAGATATGTTATACTCGTTTTTCTTCTGTGTTTATCGAGGGCTTGGCCAGGTAGCTTACCTATTTATTTGGCTCATTCATAGTGTTAATGAAAAACTAAGAAAAGATGGATCGAAGGGTCTTGTTCCGCAGTACTGGGATCTTGCGGAGAGAATGGGTTTGGATCTGATAGGCAAAAGCTCCAACAGGGGGCTTAGCGAGCGGGTGTGGTTTCACTGCGCTTCATTGGGGGAGTCCAAGGGCTTATTGGGTTTGTTGTTGGCATCAAATTTAAATGAAAAGCATTTGCTGATTACATGCCAAACGCACAAGGGCAAACAGTTTTGGCTTAAAAATGGTATTGCTGCTTTACAATCTCAGTGTAACGATAAAAATAAAGCGACTGGGCTAGACTCCATCGAATGCCGCATAGCCCCATTAGACATATCTAATTGTATCCTTCGGCTACTCCACCATTATTGTATCGGGGCTTTTTGTCTCTATGAATCAGAGTTGTGGCCCAACCTGATCAAAACAGTTTCGCATTCCGGCTTGCCGGTGTTCTGGTCAGCAGCAAAAATGAATTTCCAGGGATTTCGAAAGCTTTTTCCTTTTCGAATGCTGACTCGCGAAATCGGAAAATCATTTACCCAGATTGAAGCGCAGGGAAAGCGAGATGCTATTCGGCTTCGGCATTTGGGATTTAAAGTCAATAGGGTAGGAGTCGATTATAAAGCCCTGTATCAGGAGTTGCAAGCTTCAGGGGGAGAAAGTGAATCCCTATCACTGCAGGCAAGTATACAGGAACAGGTGAAAGAAAAAGAATTGGGTGCAGGACTTGCTTTTCTGACTGCTTATTTAAGTGAAGTCAAGCAGTGGCGAAGTGTTATTGCTTGTTTGCCTAATCATGTAAACGTTATCATATTCCCCAAAAAAATGAATGAGTGTAACATAATGATTTCACTGTTGGCAGAATATGGTTTTACGCTCTACAGCCAGAATGAGAAGGCGTCCCGTTTGATTGTTGATTGCTATGGCAAAGTTGGTCAATTGCTCGGCAAGGATTCACTCGTCAAAGTTACGACTGTAATACTGGGGGGAACATTTCTGCCAGTCGGAGGCCACAGTCCTTGGGAATCCATA
The DNA here is from genome assembly GCA_038315885.1 of Fibrobacteria bacterium. GTDB lineage: Bacteria > Fibrobacterota > Fibrobacteria > UBA11236 > JBBQAD01 > JBBQAD01. Next base: position 13,899 of record JBBQAD010000004.1, read on the forward strand.
GCCATGGGAAAAACCTTGATTTGTGGACCCTATTATTTTAATCAAGAAGCAATCATCAAAGACCTGCTCCACAACGGAGCGGCTCACATTTTTGGTTCGGTGGAGAAATATTCCAATTCGTGTCAATTTAAGGAACTATTGGAATCAAAAGATGAAAAATCACCCCAAACCAGGCTATCTGAGTTTAAAACCCGAAAATGGTGGCAAAACTATCGGATGCAGGCCATTCAATCGGCGCAGCAGCAATCGGGTTATATTTTTAGGGACCAAGGAAACGGAAGTTTTGAGGAGCAAAAGTGAAAATTTTATTAGCTAGCCCTAGAGGCTTTTGTGCCGGAGTCGAACGGGCGATCAGTATCGTTGAAAAAGCCCTGGAAATTTATGGCAGCCCAGTATATGTACGCCACGAGATTGTGCACAATGAAGCAGTCTGTTCGCGACTTCGGTCAAAGGGCGCCGTATTTGTGGAAGAGCTAAAAGAAGTGCCGGAAAATTCTGTGGTGATTTTTTCTGCTCACGGTGTACCAAAAATTGTGTATGCCGAATCGCAGAGTCGGGGTTTAACATCCGTCGATGCAACCTGTCCCCTGGTTAAAAAAGTACACTCCTCGGTAAAAAGACACTCGGATAAAAAGACCCGTATCATTCTGATTGGGCATGAGGGCCATCCCGAAGTAATAGGCACCATGGGGCAGTTGGAAAATGGCATGGTGCGCCTGGTTAGCACACCCGATGATGTTGCCAAATTAGAGGATATGGACGACCGGAATTTGGCATATATCACCCAGACGACGCTTTCCATCGATGAAACCCGTGATGTAATCGATGCCTTGAAAAAACGCTTTCCCGGAATCAGTGGTCCCAGCAAGGGCGATTTGTGTTACGCGACTACCAATCGGCAACAAGCAGTGATGCAAATGGCTGACAAGGTCGATTTGTTATTGGTTATTGGTTCTGCAAATTCCTCTAATTCGAATCGGTTGAGGGAGATCGGCCAAGCTCGTGGAATCCAATCTTATTTAATCGGCAGTGCTAAAGATGTTAAAGAAGAATGGTTCGGTGCTGTTGTATCGGTCGGGATATCTTCAGGTGCCTCCGCTCCCGAAGATCTGGTGCAAGAAGTGGTGACCTGGATACAGCAACACTTCCCTGGCACCCAGGTCGAAGATTTTGTTATTCTCGAAGAGAATGTGCATTTTCCCCTCCCTAAAGAATTGGAATCTGCAGCGCACTAATCGTTTTGTTATCGCATTAAAATTGATTCAAATAAGAACAGTATGGCATTAAATCCCCCCGAATTTTCTGAAGTTGAATATCCCGATGTAATCACCCATCGCGAAGACTCTTCCTTCGAGCTGTATCTCTCCCTTGAGCTGGATTTGAACGATAGCTGGCTTGCCCAGGTTCTGGAGATGCTGATGCTCAGTGGACAAAAGGCTGCTTTTGTTGTTCGCGGTGAGCAGGTCGAAGAGGCATCAGAATGGATTCAGCGCATTCAGATGGATGGGCATGAAATCATCAATGGATTCTACGGTGATATGATTACAACTAACCTTTCAGCTTCAGAAATCCGCGATGGAATTCACCGCACCGATGAATTGCTGGCCGATATCACGGGTCTTAGCCCGGTATTTTTCAGACCTAAAAATGGGGAATTCGATGCCCGTCTTTTAGAGGTGCTCAACCGAACCGGGCATGAAATGATTCTCTGGAATGTGATGCCCACAGACCAAGTGTATCTCCATTCGCAAGAAGTTGTACAATTGTTACTGGAACACAGCGAGCCTGGTTCTATCTTTCGCCTTCGTCAGAATAATGCCCATCTGCAGCTCAAAGAGTTTTTTGGTGACTTTATCATGGCAACCGTGCAGTCGGGCAAGCGTTTCGCACCTTTCCGGGATTTGCTTTCCCGGGGTTGAGTGTAACTATTAGTCTAATGTCTAGCTAGCTTCTTTTTTGTTATGAGCACTCCTCCCAGCCATATTGCCTACTTTATAACAGCTCACGGATTCGGGCATGGAGTACGCAGTTGTGTGCTGATTAATAAGATTCCTTCGAACATACAAATCAGCATTGTAACCGGTTTGCCCAGAAGCTTTTTCGAACGCGAGATACATCGTTCCTTTGATTACATCAACTGGCAGCTTGATTGTGGATGCATCCAAAAAGATGCTTTACGGGTCGATAAAGAAGCAACTTTTATGGCATACCAGGCCATTAATGATGCGCGAGAAGATTTTATTGAAAAGGGGAAGGTTTTTTTCAAATCCAGAGGGATTGATCTGGTGATCAGTGATATCGCTCCTTTAGCCTGTCGAATAGCATACGAGGCCGGTCTTCCCAGTATTGCCGTCAGCAATTTTACCTGGGCCGACATCTATGCCGATTATTTAACTGTACTTCCGCAATTTAAAAGTTTAGTCGAAGTGATGCGTTCTGACTATGCATGTGCCAATGTGTATGCCTGGCTAAGTCCGGGTGTGAGTACCACTGGATTTCCCCTCATTCGTGCCACCGGAGGGATGGCTCGTGAAGGTAAACCAAGAAGAGAGGCACTGGCCAAGCGATGGAATTTAAATCCAAAAAAAAATTGGGGCCTGATCTACCTTGGGCAGTATGGTTTGGAGGGAGCCGATTGGTCCGCTCTGGCGACCAAATCGAGTTGGGAGTTTATGGGTCTGTATTCACTACCCAATTCGCCTGCCAATTATCGTCAAATTGAGGTTGAGGCTGGAGAGTCGTATGCGGATTGGACTGTATCATGTGATCTCGTGATTGCTAAGCTGGGATATGGCGTGGTGGCTGAATCTTTGGCCTACGGAAAGCCAATAGTTTTCCCTAATCGAATGGATTTTGTAGAACACGCGGTGTTGCGCGATCATCTACAAGGCCGAAAGATGGGTCTGGAATACTCAATTGAAGATTTTACTCAGCTGGATTTTTTAAGTGATATAGAATCCCTACTGGGTCAAGACTTTGCACCGGAGGAGTCTAGAGCTGCTGAGCAGATTGGGAACTGGCTACAAGAAGGAAATTTTTAAGGTCATTTAATCATTTTGTTTCCGAAAATGCCTGTCTCGGCCTAAAAACCAGCTTTACTTGACATTAATACGCTTTTACGAATCGCTCATTCTTGACCTTGTTTCCCCTCTAGCCTTAGATTGGATGTTACTTTCTAAGATTATCCCTTGAGAGATTGCATTTGGGAGGCTAAATTTGCCGCTTCTATCAGTCTTTGTTAAGGAGCTGTGCCATGAGCCGTAGATGTGAAGTGACAGGAAAAGGTTTGCTAAAAGGCAATATGGTTTCACATGCTATGAACCATACCCGAAAATTTTCTCAGCCGAACCTAAAGAACAAGCGTTTTTGGGTACCTGGCGAGAATCGTTGGGTTAGATTACGAGTTTCCGCTGCGGGAATTCGGCTGATTGCTAAAAATGGCATCAAGGCCACCTTGACTCAGCTCAAAGATGTCTAATAACTGAATTTTTGATCCAAGGTTGCGACCTTCGATTGATTCAATAACACTGTCTTTCTGAATAAGCCAGCTTCAATTAATGAAGCTGGCCTTTTCTGTTCAATGCTTCGTTGACAGACCAAGTTTCCCAATGCAACAATAGGAACAGATTTACTAGGCGTGAGCATTCCTCTACTGAATGCTTAAACTTGGGCACACTAAATCAGTTGGACAAGGCTTTGGGAATGACCACCGAAATTTTCATCATTCAGTTTCCTGGAATGCCTACCAGCAGAGAATCACTGCGGGTGGCAGAACAAAAACTGGCCGAATGTTTACGGGGAGGTCAAGATCATATTGCCATTGATTTGAGTTTGGTGCGAATGCTTGAAAGCAGCTACTTAGGTTTTCTTTCTCGCTGGGTCAGAAATTTTACCTCTGTCGGTGGCAAAGTCTACCTCATTGGAATCTTAACCGGCATGCGGGAACTGATGGCCTTAGGAGGACTTAAAGATCTGTGCCCCATGCTGGATAGTTTGAATGAGCTGCGCGAAATAGAGCCCAATTCTGAATTTTCCTATGAGACAAAAATACTTAAACAGCAAATGTTGGTGAAACAAACGGTAGCATCGAGTGAAACAGATTTAGTGGATGCTAAATTAGAGAGCCCCCAGTGGAGCAATGCTCCTGCCGCAACTCCGGGATTTATTCGCAACTTACCGATACGAGTGGATGGCGAAGAACCCACTACTGAATTTAGGGCCCTACCCGAAAGTTTTCCCAACCAGTCGCAACCCGATTGGGGCATGGTTGGGACCAAACGATTTGATCCGGGGATTTTTCCTGAGTCTAGTGATACAATAGTTGGCGAAACCAATATAAACGAAACAGATACACGTGAATCAAATTGTATTGATGATCCCCAAGCACCCGAAGCTTTAGCCTTAAGCGGAATTCTTGACCAGCAGGCGGCTAATAATTCTACGGGCGACATTATAGGGGAACCTTTTTCAGAACCCACCACAGAATCAGCCTTAGATCAAGAAACTGTATCTCTGTTTAGCGAAGACCCATTTGGAGATGGCGAAGTTGGAAATCCGGGTGACTTTAATACCGAAGCACGAGTTCAAGTGAATCTGGAAAATTTTATGGCTGATGCCGTAAAGAATGAACTGGAAGAATCTACCCAAGAAAGTCAGATTGGTATCCAAGAGGAAAATCAGCAAGAGATTGTTTCACAGGACATACATTCACAAAGCCAAAATTCATTGGATGATAATTATCCAGAGGAAGTGGTTGCAGAAGTTGAATTACCCAGTGATACACAAGAGATGGTGGGTACTTTTCCGATTTCTAATTCAGGGGAAAGCGAATTCGATGCAGAAATAGAATCCGGGCACGAGCCATTTTTTCAATCTGATACAAAAAGTTTTAAAGCTTATGCCAGCTTGGGAAACGGAATGGAAAATGAAGAATCTGAAGCTGATGTGGAAATACTTACCGAAGAAGAATACGATGAAACATTAGCAAAGGGAATCAGGAACGAAGTGGAAATGACCGGAGAATATCAGTGCCTGGGCTGTGGAGAAACTGAAATGTTTTTAAAAGGGTTTCGATTTGACCCTTGTTTAAATGAAAAGTGTGAAGGCTCGGAAGACGGATGGTATCCAACTTTCGAACTCTTTTAAAATGCTAGCCGGACACCATATGTTCGCCTTTGGCGGCGGTAAGGGAGGGGTAGGGAAATCCTTCTTGGCAGCCAATATCGGTACTTTGTTAGCCTCCATGGGTCAACGTATCGTTTTCTTGGATGCTGACCTGGGGGCCTCCAACCTGCACACCTATTTGGGTATAAGCCATCCCCGTAAAACATTGCGCGAATTTATTGAGAATCCCAATATGGAACTCGAAGGGGTGATGTTACCAACGGCGGTGAAAGGGGCAAGTTTAATCAGCGGAGCTTCTGATATACTCGCTTTGCAGACGCCGACCTATCGACAAAAGCACAGACTTTTGCGCTCACTGGCGAAATTGAATACTGATGGAATCATTCTTGATCTTGCTGCAGGAACCCGTACCGATGTCGTTGATTTTTTCTTTGAAGCCGATG
>JBBQAD010000007.1:0-17943 GCA_038315885.1 Fibrobacteria bacterium
GGCACACGACTCTGGTGAAGCCTACGATGATGCTCGTATCGTTCGCGATGAGGCAAACCATGTCATAGTTGAGCCGGATGATGAAGCTTCTGAGGCTGAGATGGCAAGGCGCATGGCAAAGCTCCAGAGTAGCGGGACAAAATTTCCAGCTCCTTCGCTGCCTAAAGTAAAGCCTGCTCCGAGACATTACGATGATTACAAGATTCCAAATGTAGACGACCTATTTCCAGACCCCCCCGAACAAGCTCTCGAATTTACGGAGGAAGAAGTACGGGAAGCATCCCAACACCTAGAAGATCAGCTGCGCAATTTTAAGGTGATGGGTAAAGTCATACAGATTTGCCCCGGACCAGTCATCACCCGCTACGAAGTCGAATTGGCTCCAGGTGTGAAGGTGAGCAAAATTGCGGGACTCGAAAATGATCTCGCCCTTGCCCTAAAAGCTAAACGTATTCGAATTTTGGCGCCCATACCGGGAAAATCCGTGGTGGGTATCGAAGTTCCCAATAAGAAGCCGCATATTGTTTACATCAAAGACATACTCTCATCTGAAAAATTTGCTCGGGAAGAAGATACCATCCAACTGGCATTGGGTAGCACCATAGCCGGAGAAGCATTTGTAACTGATTTAACCCGGGCTCCTCATCTACTCATAGCGGGTCAGACGGGATCAGGCAAATCAGTCTGTATCAATTCGATTATGGCTTCTATTCTGCTCAGCCGTACTCCCGATGAAGTGCGAATGTTACTCATTGATCCCAAGGTGGTTGAACTTAAACCTTATGATTCAATTCCCCATTTGCTATACCCGGTAATCACCCAGCCCGATGTTGCCGTTCAGGCACTCAAGTGGTCGACCTATGAAATGGATCGGCGTTACGACATTTTAGCCATGGCTGGAGTACGAAACATTAAGGGATTCAACCAAAAGGTGCGCGAGGGGAAACTCGAAGACCGCATTCCCGAAGATGAACGGATCATCATGCCTTATTTAATTATCATCATCGATGAATTAGCTGATTTGATGATGGTCGCAGGAAAAGAAGTAGAAACCAGTATCGCCCGTATCGCTCAAAAAGCCCGCGCAGTGGGAATCCATCTCATATTAGCGACTCAAAGACCTTCTACCAATGTGATCACAGGAACCATTAAAGCGAATTTACCCACACGAATCGCCTTCCAAGTCGCTAGCCAAATAGACGCGCGCACAATTTTGGATAAAGCCGGAGCCGAGCAGCTATTGGGTCGAGGAGATATGCTCTTTAGGCCCATCGATCAGCCCGAACCCATTCGTTTACATGGAGCATTTTTAAACGATGAAGAAGCAGAAACCTTAGCCGAATCTGCTTCCAGACAAAATGTGAACTATCCCCAGATTGAAACCTTTAATCTGGATGAAGATCCGAACTCTGCTGCAGCCAATGACGAACCTCGCGATGAATTGTTTTCCGATGCCGCCCGTTTGGTAGCTGGTCTTAAACAAGCCTCAGTATCACTCTTGCAGCGTCGCATGGGTATTGGCTACGCGCGTTCAGGCCGCTTGGTCGATCAGCTGGAGCGTGCCGGAATTGTGGGCCGCGAACGAGGCAGTAAGCCTCGTGATGTATTGATGGCTTCCGAAGAAGTGGAAAGTTTTTTGCGCTCGGGATTAAATGATTGAAGCCACTTGAATTTTTATCGAGTGTCACTAAAAGCTTCCAGAAAAATTAAACTCCCGAATTTTCCTATTCAAAGAGTGATTTTTGGGAGCCTAAATTTTTAGGCGGAATCAGGCCCAGATGTCTGAAGGCGTTGCTGGTGGCAACGCGGCCTCGCGTGGTGCGTTTTAGAAAACCCAATTGTATCAGAAAGGGTTCATAGACTTCTTCTATTGTTTCGACTTCTTCACCCAGTGAAGCACCTAAGGTTCCCAATCCCACAGGCCCGCCTTCGAAACGTTCGACAATCGTTTTTAAAATAGCCCGGTCCATCTCATCCAGACCTTTTTCGTCGATGCCCAGCATTTCCAGAGTTGTAATCGCTATTTCAGGTGTTATGATTTTGCTTTTTTTCACCTGAGCCACATCACGGCAGCGCCGTAGAACCCGATTTGCGATTCGCGGTGTTCCACGACAGCGCTTGCTTAAAAGCTCTGAAGAATCATCAGGAATAGACATTCCCAAAATACCGGTAGATCGGCGGATGATTCTCTGTAACTCCTCGGGATTGTATGTCTCGAGGCGGTAGGTTAAGCCAAATCGATCACGCAGCGGTGATGTTAACATTCCTGTGCGAGTTGTGGCCCCAATTAAAGTGAAACGATTTAGGGGAAGATTAATCGACTTGGCCGAAGGTCCCGCTTCTAGCATGATATCGATTTTGAAATCCTCCATGGCAGGGTAGAGGTATTCTTCTACTACTCGACTCAAACGATGAATCTCATCAATAAACAAGACATCGCGCACTTCTAGATTAGTTAGTAAACCCGCCAATTCGCTAGGTTTGTCAAGTGCCGGTCCCGAGGTAATCTTAAGATTAGCACCCATTTCCTTGGCGATAATGTGTGCCAAAGTCGTCTTTCCTAAACCCGGTGGTCCCGCAAACAGAATATGGTCAATCGGCTCCTTACGTTCTCTAGCTGCTTGAAGAAAAACCCTCAAACTGTGTTTTAATTTTTCCTGGCCAACGAATTCAGAGAGGTCACTGGGGCGAAGGCTAATGTCTTGGTCGCCATCGTCACCAAATTGTTCAGGAGCAATTATTCTATCACTCATGCTTTAAGTCTCCTGCAAAGCTTGGGCAATAAGTTGGCTGGTGCTGGCTTGAGCCCCTAATTTTTTTAAGGCAGCAGCCACCGCATTTTGTGCCTGGCTTTCTTTGACTCCCAGTGTTACCAAGGCTTTTTCAGCATCTGTTACATGACTGCTCTTTATTGATGTTGTCGAGCCTTCTTCTTTAAACTGCATATGTGCCAAAGGACTGCGCAATGTGGCTACCATCACTTCGGCGGTTTTTCGACCGATGCCCTTGACCTTTATCAAGGAGCTTACATCACCGCTCTGTATCAGTTTCGCCAGTTGAAAGGCCGGAATGGAGGATAAGACTCGTAAAGCGGTTCTTGGTCCAATACCTGAAACACTGATTAATTTTAAGAAAACTTCTTTTTCACTTTCATTTTGAAAACCGTAGAGTTCCAGGGCATCTTCCTTGACATTCAAGTAGACCGAGAGTGTAACTATTTCACCCTCTGGCGGAATTGCATCAGAGGCGGGAAGGGTGAGCTCTACCCCATAACCGACTCCACCGCATAGTATGACAACCTTAGCCGGAACCTTTTTAAGAACAAGGCCCTGAAGATATTCAATCATCGAATCCCTCGACTGGCTGCCACTTGTAACCAGGCCTTGGCCTGATCCTTTTTAGCCTTGCGAACTTTCTTCAATGGCGCCGAGTGACTCATTCGACTCTCTGACTTTATTAACATATTTAAATCAGAAAATTCGGCTGACTGAACTTGTCTATTTCCTTGCTTCCCGGGCGCAATCCCTACCCTTAGTATGTGACAGTAGGCAACCGCCAATGCATCCGATGCATCAATCGGTTCCGGGGTTTGACGCAACTTCAAATGACTTTTAATCATTAATGCCACTTGTTCCTTGCTGGCAGCACCACGACCGGTGGCAGCCTGTTTCACCAAACGCGGAGCGTATTCGGCGACTTCAATTCCCAAACGTTCAGCCGCAACCATGATGGCGCCTCGAGCATGTCCGAGCACCAAAACCGAACGCGGAAACTTAGAGAAAAAAGAAGATTCCAAAGCCATTGCTTGGGGAGCATAATTTTTAAACAAATCAAAAAGCCCTTGATGGATATACATCAGTCTTCTGGAGAGGGACCAGGTCTCCTTGCAGCGCAGTGCCCCGAATTCTAAGACCTTTAGCGTTCCGGAGCGATTTTCCAGAAAGGCATAACCCGTGGCAATACTACCCGGGTCGACTCCAACAACTATCACCAGAGAGCCATTTAGAGGTTTTCCAATTCTTGTGCATCAAACTCGGCGTTGCTGACCACGTTTTGTACATCATCGTTATCATCGAGAGCATCCAATAACTCGACCACCTTGGCGGCATCATCACCGGTTACTTTCACTTTGTTTTCAGCCACACGTGTTGTTTCAGCGTTACTGGGCGAAAGACCCTTTGCATTGATGACTTCTACAACTTGAGAAAAATTTTCAGGCACTGTGCTGATTTCGAATTCTTCTCCGCCAGCATCGAAATCTTCTGCGCCCGCTTCGATGGCTAATTCAAAGAGGGCTTCTTCAGTGATACCCTCCTTGGGAACCAAGATGATGCCCTTCTCTTTAAACATCCATCCCACAGAGCCGCTTTCTCCCATATTTCCACCGTATTTACTGAAAATATGACGAATCTCAGCGACCGTGCGAACCTTGTTGTCGGTCATGGCATCGACCATGATTGCGACTCCTCCTGGCCCATAGCCTTCATAGAGGAGTTCAGTGTATTGCACTCCTTCTAATTCTCCCGCTCCCTTAGCTATCGCAGTTTCAATGTTTTTAGCGGGCATATTGGCTGCTTTTGCCTTTAATACCGAGGCGCGTAGACGGGCATTGCCCTCAATATCAGAGCCGCCGAGTCGGGCCGCGACGGTTATTTCACGAAGCACGCGATTAAAAACTTTTGCACGCGCGAGGTCAATACGTGCTTTTTTTCTTTTAGTTGTTGCCCATTTTGAATGGCCTGACATGAAAATCTTCCTTTAGTTCCATTGGATTGACGATCATAAAACTAAAAATTTAGGGCTTCGCCAGTTCATCGTTATCTTTAAATTCCAAGATGGCTGCCGCCAATTGCTTGGCAATTTTTCTCTGCCCCGTTTCTGCGGCTAACACACTTCTATCCTGGGGATTGGTAATAAATCCCATCTCAAAAAGAACTGCCGGCATAAAAGCTCCCACCAAAACATAAAATCCTGCTTGTCTCGCGCCAGTGGAATACTTGGGAATCGGGGATTGACTAAAAGCCTTGACCATCACTTCGGCGAAAGCTTCACTTTCTTTACTATAAAGGTTTAACTGATGTTCGAGTAGTATCCATTCCAAGGGAGTGATTTCTTGTTTACCCTTCTTCGTATTGGACTGGGAAATAGCTTTATTTTCACGGCGAGCCAGAGATTTATCTTCTTCGCTTTCTCCCTCGCGAAGGATATAGGTTACATAACCTCTCAAATGTTTTTTTCGGGTTTCTGTTCCCTCAATCGCATTACAGTGCAGGCTTACAAATAGATCGCCTCCCTGTTCGGATGCAAATTTAGGACGCTCTTCCAAGGGTATGTATGTATCGTCGTTTCGGGTCATTACCGCTTTGATACCAACTTTTTTCAACTCTTCGGCGAGCTTAAGACCAATTGCTAATGTGACATCGGCTTCATTAACTCCATCGGATTGTGCACCTGGATCTTTGCCCCCATGGCCTGGATCAATGATGACCGTCTCAATTTTTCTTCCCCGTTTTTCGTTAATTTTTTTGGATGCTTGTGATTTGGGAAAGCTGCGCATGGATAACATCAGGGCTTTTCGTTCTGGATCCCATAAGGTTTCTACCGTATCGGCTTTAGAGCGGGTTTGCAGAGTGATTTGCACCAGCATTTCTTCTTGGATACATTGCAGCTCACGAACAAGTCCCTTGGCAAAACTTTGTTGGGTGGGTAAGTGTTTATTCAATTTTCCCTTGTTGAGCTTCAAGATATACAGTGGGGAGAGCCAAAAACCCTGCCATTTTAATTCTTGAGAGAGAAATATTGTTACCAGGGTGCCGTTCTCGCGGCCTTCAACACTAATACTGTCAACATTGGCTTCGGGGTCGGAGCGATAAGAACTGTCTTTTACCAATTCGCGTCCTTGAAAACGCAGATCAAGACCTAATAGCTCTTTTAAGACCTTAAAAGTTGGCCCCACCGGGAGATAGAGCTGTTCGGGTCCTCGTCGGACGGGAAAGGTCAGGTTGTACGTTTTCTCTCCGACGATCAAAAAAGGGTTGTCTAAAGAGAGATACCATACTGTACCACTGCTGTCTTCGGTAATAAATTTTTGTCGATCGGGAATCCATTGTCCCTTGCCCGGAAAGAGTGAATCGATAAATGCGTGGGATATGTAGCTAACACCTTCAAAACTGGTATCTGGAAAGACTCTGCCGTTCCAGCGTTCATCGGGAGACTGTAAGACCAGAGCCCCGGCCCAGTGTGACAGCAAGACTTGCGTTAGAAAAAAAAACCGATATAGGGGTTTAAAAATTCGCATTGCTATTAACATTACGATTTGCATTACGGATAGCTCGCTCAATTTCGCGCTTTGCCTCTTGTTTAACCTTATCTTGCCGTTTGTCGCGGGAATCTTTTCCCTTAGCGATACCGATCTCCAACTTGAGATAGCTTCCCTTAAAAAAGGCCTTAAGCGGAACGATGGTTAAGCCTTGCCGCAGTGTCGCATTGGCAATTTTGGTTATTTCACTGCGATGAGCCAATAATTTTCTCTCGCGAGTGGGTTTATGATTCCATATATTCCCCTGGGCATACTCCACGATATGAGCATTGACCAGAAATAATTGGTTATCGCGTACGATGACAAAGGCCTCACTTAAGGTGAGATGCGCTGAGCGTACGCTTTTCACTTCCGTGCCCATCAGCACCACACCAACCTCAAAGGTTTCGAGAATATGGTATTCGTGACGGACCGCACGGTTATGTATGACCGGCGTTTCCATTTCTAGAAGATAGCTATGCGTTTAGCTGCTGAGGAGTGCTTCCGCCAGATTCAGTTTCGTCGGAGTTTGACTCACCCATTTCATTTTCTTGGGAGTTTAACTGAAATTTTAATTCTTTGCTGGCTTCAAATACGGGCTTGATACCTGCCTCTACCTGCACCAAATCACCCGTGCGTGGATTTCGAGCGGTACGCGCTTTTTTTGGTTTCACCTTAAAACGCCCGAAGCCCCTGATCTCGATATTCTTTCCTTGTTGCAGACTTTTTGATATTGCATCCAAAAAGCATTCAACAATGATTTTAGTATCAACCTGAGTTAGCCCTGTACGCGCAGCTATCTCATCGACAATGTCTTTCTTGGTCACGTTCGACATAGGCATCACTGCAACTTCTGAATCACCTGCAACTTCTGTATCATCAAATCGGTGTAAGTCGTTATAAAACAATAGCTAGTATAATTCTTGTCTAAGGAAGAGGCAAGAAAAAAGCGACCATTCAAAATAAGTTTAAAAAAAACGCTTAACCCAAGCCGGGTTCAGCGGCAGTTTGGCTCATGTAACGCAGTTTATGGACCACGACTTGGTTCAAAGGATCGAGTTCAAACGCTCGATAGAGGTAATCGCGGGCATTATCCATCATGTTTAGGTTTTCGTAGGATACCGCGATTTGCACCAGGGTACGTACATTGTTGGGTTTTAAATCGAGGGCAGTTTGTAAATGCCTCAGAGCTTCTTTGAATTGACCGTTGCCATTTAATAATACACCGGCTCGAAAATGGGCAGAATAGTGATTGGGATTATATTCCAGCGCGGTCAAGAAACATTTGAGGGTTCGATGCCGTAGAGCAAGCTGTTCATCTCCGCGCGAATTGTAACTCCTGCCCAAGAGTAATTCGCCTAGGTTATACCAACTATTATAATCCCCTGGATTGATGGTCAATGCTGTTTCATATTCGCGTTCGGCCTCTTTATCTTGCTGCAAATTGTAATACACCAGGCCCAGTTGACCTCGGGCCTTTCCGTTAAAAGGTTCTTGCTCAATTACCTTCTGAAATTGGTTTAAGGCATCGCGATAATTGCCTTCCATCTGATTTTTTCTTCCCAGTTGATAACGGGCTGGCGTCCACTTGGGATTGAGGCGTAGGGCTTTAAGAAGAGGCATGGCCGCATCTGCATCACTGGGATTTAATTCAATCTTCATAGTCCCAAGTGCCGTTAACAATTCGAGGCTGTTGGGATTTTCCGAAAGCGCAGCTTGAGCCTTAGACAAAGCTTCTTCGATGCGATTAAGCCGATAGAGTGAAAGCATCTCTTGCGCCTGCAAACCGTTATGATACGGCGCCAACTTTAAACCTTCGCGAGCCATCGTCAGCGCTTTGTCATACTGTCCTGCACCGGAATAAACCTCGGCAGCTTGTAAATCAAAGGCAGTATCACCCACAAAGTCTTGTGAGATCCGGTCAAGATGGGGAAGGGCAGAGGCAAAACGCCCAGATTTGTAATACTCACTAATTAGATCACGATGGGCATAAGTATCTTCACGATTGTTGACATTGCTTGAAATTGGTGTGGCAAAAGCGCTTTGTTCTTCTGCTAGTGTAGAGCCAGGGCTATTTTCTTGCTCAGTGGCGGTCGCTGATTTTTCCAGTGCATCATTATTTTTTTCGCTTGCTTGTTTGTGCTTTGCCGATGTAGTCAAGACATAAAAGAGACCAACAAAGGCAATCCAAACAAACGCACTACCTAGAGCAAATAGCTTGATGGTTTTCTTGTAGGGAGAGATCTTCCACAGAGCAAGCAACAATTTTGGGTTGAGTAAAGCCAACATTCACCTCTGATTGGGTAGATCCCTTAAAGCAGATCCTAGAGGAAAACCTGAAGATGTGCAAGAACAATCGCATTAACCGGCATAAAACCGACATTTTAAAAACGCTATGGAGCTATTAGAATAGCAGCTTTAGAGCTTTTGGAGTGCTTTGAGCTGAAACCCTTGGCTGCGGGAAGCCTCATAAAGGAGCAAGGAAAGCGCTACACTAGCATTGTATGAATGAGAGTTTTCAGACATGGGTAACTTTACAATATCGTTACAATTTCTAGCGATATGGGGAGGAATGCCCCGGTCTTCTCCGCCCACAACAAAGATAATAGGCCCATCATATTGTCGTTCATGAGCATGGATGCTTCCCGATGTATCTAAACCGACAAAGAGAAAACCCGCCTTATGTAACTCTTGCATCTCCCGCTCAACAGCGGCTAAGCGACAAATTTGAATTTGTTCAGCCGCTCCTGCCGCCGATTTAGTGGCCGCAGGGGTTAGTCCGCAGGAACCTTTAATAGGATAGAGAAGAACAGTGATACCCAGCGCAGCACAAGATCGGATACATGCCCCTAAATTACGAGGATCTTCAATGGCTGAAGCCAGAACCAACCAAGGTTTTTCGCCCTTTGCAAGCGCCGTAAGTAGGGACTGCTTAACTTGAGGCCAATCGTCTAAGGGTCTACCGGTACAAATGGCAATGACACCTTGATGATTGCCACGATAGAAGCGATCCAACTTTGTCGGCGGCACTTGATGAACCTTGACTGTAACTCCCTCTGCTGTTTTCTGTATCTCATTGAGTTTGGGATGCCGGCCTTGGAGTAATAAAATTTGGTTGATTCGTTCGGGATTTGTCGCCAATAACTGAGAGACCGAATGAATGCCTGCAATTATCTCATCATCGCGGGTAGGTTCTGCAATTTCACTGAGACTTGAAAAAGAAAGTTTCGGCTGGATTTCTTCTTGTGCTATTGGAGCATGATATGATCTCTCAAAATTGGCTTGTGCCCGGCCTCCATATTGTGCTTCCCGTGGTAGGTCTGAATCTTGGTTTTCCCGAAATCGCTGCCCTTGTTCGGTATCTCTGCTGGGACTTATGAATTTTCTCTCAGCTTGGTCTCGACTTCCCTCTCTAAAGTTTGACCGAAGATTAGTCCCAAAATCAGAGCGATTATCACGACGATTATCAGAATCCCTTTCTAAATATTTTTTCTTTTCTAGGTGAGTATTACGATCTTGCCTTGGCTTATCCAATTCATTTTTAGACTTATAAGGATTGGAATTCTGACCCGATTTGGAAACAGAATTATCCTTATTAAAATTCGGTTTTTTAGGTGGCCCTTTTCTGAATTCAGGCATGCTGCCCGGCTTTTTTGGCTGCCAAGACACTTTCCGTAAATTCTTCGAAAAGATAATGGGCGTCGCGAGGTCCGGGTGAAGCTTCGGGATGATACTGTACAGAGAAAATTGGCAAGCTGCGATGGCGAAGACCCGAAACTGTATTGTCATTCAAATTGATATGGGTAATCTCCACATCCTGTGGATTTAAACTTTGGGCGTCCAAGGCAAAGCCGTGATTTTGCGAGGTGATTTCTACTTTTCCGCTGCGGAGATCTTTGACGGGATGGTTGGCTCCTCGGTGACCAAACTTCAACTTATAGGTGCGACCGCCTAAGGCTCGACCCAAAATTTGATGCCCCAAGCAGATTCCAAAAATGGGTTTTTTGCCCATCAGCTTTTTTACCGTATTTACGGCATAATCCAATATCTCTGGATCGCCAGGTCCATTAGAAAGAAAGATTCCATCGGGTTCGGCAGCCAAAATTTCTTCTGCGCTCGCGGTAGCAGGAAAACGTAATACTTTGGCTCCCTGACTTTTAAGCTTGCGGAGGATATTATGTTTCACTCCGAAATCAAGAGCCGCAATTGTAAATGCAGCGTCTTTGTCTTCTCCGGCTCTAAAGCGTAAACTGTTTTCCGATTCTTCCCAGTTTGAAGTGGAATCGCAGGTCACTTTTTTTACAAAATCAGTTTCAGATATGGAAGGCTGTGCTTTGGCTTTATTAATAACATCTTCAATTGTATAGGTGCCCGAAGTCAGGTATCCATTTTTAACCCCGGTTTCCCGGAGAATTCTCACCAATCGACGAGTATCAATCCCTTGAATACCGGGTACTCCGGACTGAATGAGATATTCGTTAAGTGTTATGGTTTTGGAATCTTTTTTTGTTCCTCTCCAACTGGAGGGATAAGGACAGAGATTTTTAACAATTAGAGCGCTAACCTGAACCCTGTTGGATTCAACATCTTCGGTATTTATACCATAGTTGCCAATTTCGGGATAGGTCATACAAACCATTTGGCCCGCATAGGAAGGGTCAGTCAAAATCTCCTGATAGCCGGTCATGGATGTGTTAAAACAAACTTCTCCGCCTTGTGATTGGGAGGCACCGAAGGCTTCGCCCTCGAAATAATTTCCGTCAGAGAGTGCTAGTATCGCTTTCATATTCCTTGGGTGGCTCTTTAGCCAGGCTGATGATTCTTCGTTCAGTTACGATATAGTCCATTTGAATATCATGTGCTTCTAAAGGTAGTTTCTTCTCGATTAACTGCACCTCAAAGCAAAGGGCTACTTTGTACAACTTTTTTCCCTCTAAATATCGGTCATAAAATCCTTTTCCGCGACCGAGTCGGGTTCCGTCATTATCAAATAATTGGCCTGGTATCAAAATGAGCTCAATTGGCGAGTGTTCCTTTCCCCAAAATTCATGCTTTGGCGCTTGAATTCCAAAACGACTTTCTTCGACATCCAAATCCAAATCGGTGATTTCTGCGAAATGCATGGCGTTATCGGTGTTCACAAAGGGGAGCAACAATTTTTTATTTCCAGATAAAATCCGTCTGAGCAAGGGTTCTGTTTCGATTTCATCGAACTTTCCAAAAAAAGCCGCAACGACATTAGCTTTCTGAAATTTCTCCCAATCCATCAGACGTTCAATCACCTCGCGGGAATGCTGATGTCGTTCCATGGCCGAAAGTTTGGTAAGTCTTTCTTTAGCTGCCTTACGTAAGTCCTGTTTACCCTTGGGTTTATCTAAAGCGATTTTCATATCGTCTTCATCGACCAATTTTTCAAGTTGGTCACGTAGGTCGCTTTGCCAGTGATACAAGCGCCGTTGTAGCTTTGCAAACCAGCGTAAAAAACGGCCGATATCAGAAGGCTTTACAAATAAGACAAGCAGTAAAACAACGATTCCCAATTCACCCAGACCAAAGGAATCAAACATCGTCTTCTACCTTCACTGTTTTACGTTGGGTCAACCAGCAAATTCCAATGGAGGCGAAGTAAAGTAAACATAAAGGCAGCGCCAGCATAATCTGCGAAATGGGATCGGGGCCAGGAGTTAAAAAAGCGGCGATTAGAAAGTTTACAATGACGGCATACTTTGAAAAACGCCACATCGATCGTGGAGTCACTAAGTTCAACTTGCTCAAAACAAAAGTTGCGACAGGCAATTGAAAGACGAAACCGAATGCCAATAAAAATTTGGTTACAAAGCCGATGTATTCAGTTTGCTTCCAGTTTTGTTCAATAAGGCCATTGGAGTAGGTGGCTAAAAAATGCAATCCCGATGGCATCACTATCCAAAAGCAGAACGCAGTTCCCACTAAAAACATGAATATTGAAGACACAAATGCTGGAATAAAAAGCCGACGTTCATGGGTATATAAAGCAGGAGCGACAAATCGCCACATTTGCCAGAGAATGATTGGCAAGCTTAAGAAAACGCCTCCCAAGAGCGATATTTTAAAGCTGGCGACAAAGGCTTCAAGCGGGGTCAAAGCAATAAATTGCACCTTTAAATTTTGGCTGGTAAGGGGTAAAACCATCCAGGACCAAATGTTTTTCCAAAAATGAAAACAAATGGCAGTCGCTATAAAAAGACAAATTACAGATTTAATAACCCGAGAACGCAGTTCACCGAGATGATCCCAAAATGACATGTCTTTTGGGACCGTAGACGAATTTAGATTTTCAAGGCGTGGTCGAAGTAGATTGGCCATCGAAGGCTATGTTTTCGCTTTGCTCTTTTCTGTTTTTTCCTCATCCGCAGTGAGATTTTTTTTCTTCTCATCTTCAGATTCAGTGCCATTTTGAGCATTCTTAAAATCTCGAATGCCCTTGCCCAATCCCTTTGCAATTTCCGGAATTTTTTTGCCGCCGAACAACAACAAAACCACCGCAAAAATTAGCAGCAGCTCGCCCATTCCCATACTGCCAAAACTCATTTGGCCCCCTTTTCAAAAACCTATTAAAACTGTCTCTAGTTTAACATCTAATATAGCTTCAAGACCCAAAAGGTTCTGGCGCTTCAACGGCACCAGATCTGATTTCTTTTTAAGAATTAACGCACAAATTCAAGCTACGAATTTGAACCAGCATCGATGAAGCCAGAATTGGCTGCCGAATTTAGTTCTGAATTTGTCCCTATTTTATTGCGAACTTTTAGCCAATCCATCCAAGGTTCAAGCAGTAATCCTTTTTGCCAAGCCATCCATCCAGCTGCTCTATCTACCTCTAATTCATTTTTACAACCTGTTATTGCAACTGCACTTACAATAGATTTGGTTGCGATTAAAGAAGGGTCTAAACCCAAGCTTTTAGCAATTTTATCCCGGCTTTCTTTTAAATAAGCCAGCAATTTAGGGTTGGGATTGGGTAGGCGTAGCGGTTCGGGCTTGATTCGTTTGGGCCATACTGTTTGCGGCTCGGCCAGTGCATGGTGGTAGCAATCGAGTAAGGCTTCCACTTTATGTTCGGGCATACGCGAAGGAAACTTAGGCAGCGGTCCCCGTTCGCCATTAAGTCCGATAGACTGAGCCATGCGCACTAAGATTTCGCTATGCAGCACTTTAAAACTGGGAATATCGCGGATATCGGCTTCGGTTTCACGCCATTGCCAAAGCTTTCGCAATACATGCAGTTGCCTTGGATGTAAACGGCCAGCACCATGAATTCTCCAGGCTTCTTTCGTATCAAGCACTTTTGGTTGGGTGGTAGCGTGAATCAAGGCTTCACAAGTTTCTCTATGCCATTGTAGGCGACCGAGTTCTTGCAAAGATTGTGTCTGAGCAGCGTAGATCTTGGGTAAATGGGCGGTATCCCAAGCGGCATATTCAAGCATATCGGTTGGAAGGGGCCTTTGTGACCAATCTTCCTTTTGTTGCTGCTTGCTGAGTTCATTGCCAGTGTAATACTTTACTAAGGCCGCCAGGCCCAGACCGCTTTCACCGAGCAGTTGAGCCGCCAACATAGTGTCAAACAGCTGCTGGGGAACAAAGTGATACTGTTGAAAGAGCATACGTAGATCGTAATCGGCACCATGGATGATTAATTTTTTTGTTTTAAGTGAGTCCAATAGTGGACTGAGATCTACAATCGCCAGGGGATCTACCAGATAACTCTGCTCTGCGACTAGGATCTGAATCAGACAAATTTTACTTCGGTAATGGTAAAGACTATCGGCTTCGAGATCGATAAAAATTTCATTTTCGCCCTTTATCGCCTTAGACAGCTTCAAAAGAAGATTCAGGGAATCAACATAAGTTACGGAATAAGGTAGACTTAGAGTCATTTGGTTACGACAGCATTAATTTTTAGAATTTAAGTCTTGTACTGGAGCATCACAAGCATCAGTTTGGAGAAAATATGATTAAAAGAGCCCTAACGGGTGTAAAGCCTACCGGGGCCCCCCATTTGGGAAACCTTCTGGCCGCGATTCAACCCTCGATTGAATTATCTAAACTCTACGAGAGTCATCTCTTTATTGCCAATTACCACGCCTTGACAACGGTCGATGATCCCAAGCAGTTGACCCACGACACTTATTCTATCGCAGCAAGCTATCTGGCCCTCGGTTTTGATGCCGAACGCAGTTTTTTTTATCGCCAAAGTGATATACCCGAAATATTTGAGCTCAGTTGGATTCTTGCCTGCATGACCCCAAAGGGCTTCATGAATAGAGCCCATGCCTATAAAGATGCTGTGGCCAAAAATTTGGCAGCAGCCGAAGATTCTGACGCAAATGTAAACATGGGACTTTATTCGTACCCAGTATTAATGTCGGCTGACATTTTGATGTTTAATGTTCATCTGGTCCCGGTGGGCCAAGATCAAAAGCAACATGTCGAATTTGCCCGAGATATTGCCCAGCGCTTTAATCGACAATTTGGGGAACTTTTTGTGTTGCCCGAAGCGATTCTGGATGAGAATCTGCAAACCATCGTCGGGCTAGATGGCCGCAAAATGAGCAAGAGTTACAACAATACTATTCCGCTTTTTTCTGAGGAAAAAAGTTTACAAAAATTATGCAATCGCATTGTAACAAATTCTCAAGCCCCTGAAGAATCCAAGAATCCCGACGAGAGCCATATATTTGCTCTACATCGACTATTTGTAAACAGTGAAGCAGAACAGAAACTACGCGAAAAATATTTGACTGGCGGCCTTGGCTGGGGACAAGCCAAGAAAGACTTGTTTGAGTGTCTCAATGAACGCTTAAAACAACCCCGCCAGGAATACTATCGCTTAATGGCCGATCTCGGCCATTTGGAAAATGTGCTTCGCCAAGGTGCACTTAAGGCCCGGGCGAAATCCAGTCTATTCATTAAACAGATTAGAGATGCTATTGGAATTGTTGGGATTAGTGAAGTAAAAGGATAATATGACAGGCGAATCGTTCCGACGCCGTTTTGAAAATAATCCAGAACATAAATTTACCGGTCTATCACTGGATTGGGAAGAAGATGCCGAGGCCTGGCAACAAGTCAAGGTGTATATTGATTCATCCAAGAGCATATTAAGCGAGAATGACAGCCCGGATATTCCCTTTAGATACAGTGTAAATCCCTACCGTGGCTGTGTACATGCTTGCGCTTATTGTTACGCTCGCAATACTCATGAATTCCTGGGACTAGGTGCAGGGACTGATTTTGAAACTCAGATTTTCGTTAAACAAAATGCCGCTGAATTATTAGAACAACATTTCAAATCAAGAAAATGGAATTCGGTAGCAGCAAGCGATCGCTGGATTGCTTTCTCTGGAATAACCGATTGTTATCAACCACTGGAGGGAAAATTAGGCATAACACGGGCCTGTCTGGAGAAATGTTTAGAATACCGCGTTCCCGTTTCAATCATAACAAAGTCTGCCTTAGTGCTGCGCGATAAAGAACTTCTGCTTGAGTTACATAAAGCAGTTGGCGTGAAAGTTACTCTTTCTATTGCCTTTATGAATGCAGAAATGATGAAATGTCTTGAACCCCACGCTAGCTCATTGCCTCAGCGCTGGAAAGCTATGTCAGAATTATCGACCATTGGGATTCCCACGGGTATTTCTCTTGGACCAATGATTCCGGGCTTAAATGACAGTGATATACCTGCATTGTTACGCCTAGCTAAAAACTGTGGTGCAAGTTATGCATTCTATGTAATGTTGAGGCTGCCCGGATCAGTTAAAGCAGTATTTCTTGAACGCTTGCAAAAACATTTTCCACAACAATGCAAAAAAGTGGAACACTTCTTACGAGAAACTCGCGGGGGAGAGTTAAATGAGGCCCAGTTTGGCTCACGCATGCGGGGTCGAGGTGTTCGCTCGGATTTAATCGCCTCTTTATTTTCGATCGAATGTAAACGATTGGGACTTTTGGGTGGTGAAGCGAATAGCCAGGTCAATTCTAAAGACGATTCTCAGGCCAAGAACATTGGCAAACATACAGGTTTAGACACCCTCGCTACGGCTGAGTTTAAGCACAAAATTTACAAGCCTACGTCACTGCTCCCGCAGAATAAAAGCAGCCAATCCGAACAGCTCTCGCTATTTTGAGTTATTAAAATATCGCTATTTGCAGTTCTGGAGTAACAATGCGGGTCGATGGTCAATTAAAAGAAACAATACATTGGATTGCGGAGGGTCAGGTTGAAACCATCGATCAACGAAGCTTACCGCACCAATTTGTTTTAGAGACGCTTCGATCGGGATCAGACGCTTGTAAAGCCATTCAGGAAATGCATGTTCGCGGTGCGCCCTTAATTGGCATCACTGCCGCCTATGGACTCTATCTTGAAGCCTGTTTATTAGGCGAAAGTTTAGCGCAGGATAGAGGCTTCAATCAACTTGAAAAAATGGCTGAAGCCCTGAAAGCCACCCGACCTACAGCAGTCAATTTGGCCTGGGCAGTTAATCGCGTTATGGAAAGAGTGCGTGAATGTCACAGTGCCGAGCGCCAAAATCTTCAGATCGAGAAGTGTTCCATCGATTCACAAGCCAGTCGAATCGCCAAAAATTATCGGTATTTACTGTTACAGGAAGCTGAAAAGTTAAGGCAACGTGAACTGGATCATTGCCGACAGATTGGTGAGCATGGGCTGAGCTTGATTCATTGGCTTTGGGAAAAAAAAGGAAAGCAAACTGTAAACCTTTTAACCCATTGTAATGCAGGTTGGCTAGCCTGTGTGGATTATGGGACTGCCACAGCACCCTTTTATGCGGCCTATGATCAAAATATTCCCATTCACGTCTGGGTCGATGAAACTCGGCCTCGTAATCAAGGGGCCTCCCTTACAGCCTGGGAACTCGGTCAGCATGGAGTTCCCCATACTTTGATTGTCGATAATGTAGGCGGGCATTTGATGCAGCATGGCATGGTGGACATGGTGATAGTTGGAGCCGATCGTGTAACCCGCAGAGGTGATGTCGCCAATAAAATCGGAACCTATTTAAAAGCCTTGGCTGCCAAAGACAATAACATTCCTTTCTATGTAGCACTTCCATCTTCCACCTTTGATTTGACACTCGATGATGGACTCCGCGAAATACCGATTGAAGAACGGGATGGTCATGAAGTCAGTCACATTCCTGGCCGTTCTGAGAGAGGAATTGAGGAAGTTCGCATCAGTCCCGCTACCACACCTTGTAGAAATTATGGTTTCGATGTTAGCCCAGCGCGGTTAATAACGGGTTTTATTACCGAACGAGGGCTTTGTGAGGCAAACGAAGCTAGTATTCGTACGCTGTTTCCGGAACTATAGGTATGTGTAATATTTTATAACTTCGGTCTAAAGTAATCCTTTTGACCTTTAGTACACTACCTAGATTTACAAAAATTGAATTAAGTTTAAGAATTTTTGGGGGGATCAATGATAAAGAATTTATTCAATCGCTATACCTTCGTGGGGACCGCAGCTGCGCTATTAAGTGCTAGTTTAAATCTGACTTCTTGTGATTTATTGTCGAAAGATGACAAGGAACCAAGCATTAATCAGGATTCAATTCGTTTAGATTCAATTCGTCAGGATTCTATCC
>JBBQAD010000446.1:0-3184 GCA_038315885.1 Fibrobacteria bacterium
TAAGACCAGACTGTCTTCCTTAGATGAACTGGTACTGATAGGAAGTCCTGTATACAAGGAGACATTGCCAGAAATTTCAATCATCATATCCACAAAATTAAAGTCATTATAATCTTCAAAGGCAGCGTGAATGATGCCATCTGATGAGCGGCCCGCAATCCAATAGCGAGGACCAAATTTTCCCTTAATATTCGAAACAAAAGATTGTGTATAGTCTCCGGGCCCCGAATAACGAATGTCCTTGGGCTGTTCTTTCACCTCGTAGCGAAAGACCAGTTCTTCGGATAGTTCAATCGGGTTTAGAGTTACTGATTTGAAATCATGATTTTTTAAGAGAACTGTTTTGGATTCATAGGGAGAAGCTAAATAAAGGGAACCATGAAATTTTGCTTCTGAACCCATTGATTTGACTACAATATTATTCACTGTAATACTTGGTTTTCTACGGATTCGTATGCGGAAACTTAGCGCTTCGAAACCCTTACCCGATTCATCGGCAAAATTGTATTGCACCAAATCAGGAGCAATCCACGACATGATGGCCCAGCGATAACCGCCAAAAGGCGAGGCGGTATTGCTGACGAACTTATCGATCCCCTTTCTATTTTCTCCCGTGTATCTCTCAATCAGTTTGCCTGTTTTTGTATCACGGGTGCGGAAAAGAAAAATGGGCTCGTCACCCTTTTTGAAAGTACCCAGTACCTTAATCTCATTACCTGTTGGAGCCTTGGCCGTATTAAAAAGAAGGACCGTGTTGTTCGAGCCGGGGGGAATAAACAGTAAATCGCCAGTTTGATGGGAAGCTTTAAAGACAAGCGAGAGTTCCTGAGTCTCTTCTTTAAGTATCAGTGGTTCACTAAGAAAAAACTTCTCGCCCGCCGGTCCCGCTTCTCTTTCAAAGTTGGTGATGTTACCAGTACTGCTAAAAATTCGCGCACCTAGAAAATAATCGATACCCTGAATGGTTCTGTAATACTCAACCTGCGCCCAAAGAATAGGTGAAGAAATACACCCCAACAATACTGCAGCAAGAATTCTGAGATTGGATTTCATAGGAAGCAACTATACGAAAGGTGCAAAATATAGCTCAGGCTCAAAATTGTAGTCTAAAATCAATATCCTATTGACACTAAAACCTCAAAATGAACAAGCAAGCAATGAATTTCCCTGAAAGGAACAAATTTGGGTAGGCACAGGTTTTAAAAAGAACAGTGCCTTTTGGGGGACAAATGTGCCAATCGTGGCTGAAATGAAAAGCAGCGACGATTCTTAGTTATTCTGAACCTGCCGTCCCAGTCTGTTTACAGGCTGTGGTTGCCCTGGGCGAAAGCCTGAGCATCCTTAGGACGGCGCTAAGACAAGTATGGAATGAAATATGTTTAATCCTAAGCAGCTCATCAAAATCTTCGTAATCGGCTATTTCGCCTTGATACAGAGTTGCGTGTTGGCTCCTCAAGAAGAATTTGAAGAGGTTTCCGTTGCCCTAGTGGTTGTCGATAGCAGCCGAGACCAAAGCAAACAGAAACAGGTTTATATCCGCATCGAACAAGATGAAGCAAATGCTACCATATACTCCAGCCGACAATTTCCCGCCACGAAAACACCCAAATTGGAAGATATCACTGTGAAGCTTCCCACAGGACGCAGCCAAGTGTGGATCAGCCATAAATCCTGTCTTTGTTCCTCTTCAGAGTCGCCATCGATTGATGACGGTAATTTCAGCATCGATTTAGAAAAATGGAACGGCTCATCGCTTATTAAACGCTATATCCTCAATATTGTATTGCGTGATGAAGAAGAACTAGTCACTTTGAGCTTGGAACCAGTTTACTGGGACACAAGCGACACAAAAATGATTGCCGAGAAATGATTGCCTCGCTAGGATAGCCTAGCTACATTGGTCGCCATGAAAATTTCCACTCGAATTGTCGTTGCCGGTGCTACCCTATTAACAGCCGTAACTGTCGATCAAATCACCAAGATCATTGCCCGAAAAGAACTTTATCTCACGCAAGGCCATAGTTATTTAGGGGATACCTTTCGGTTTCAATATGCCGAGAATTCAGGAGCCTTTTTGGGAATGGGAGCAAACCTGCCTCCTATGTTACGATATGCTGTCTTTAATCTTTCCGTCGCATTTTTTCTGGCTCTGTTTCTCTTTTATGTATTAAGCCGAAAAAATTGGAACTCCTTGCAGATTACTGCTGGCTGTATGGTAATCGGGGGAGGCCTCAGCAATTTAATCGACCGCTTTTATCGGGGCGGGTATGTAATTGATTTTATGAATATGGGAATCGGTTCTTTGCGCACCGGAATCTTTAATGTAGCCGATATGCTGATTCTTGCGGGCGTAGGATGGATGCTCATAATGGATGGTTTTTCAAATTCGAATAAATCAAATTCGAGTGTTACTGATATGAATATCAAAACACAAGAAATGCCAAATCCCGAAACAGCGAAGTTGGAACCAATAAATTCAGAATTGAAAAATTCTGAATTAGAAAAAAATTAAGAATAAGCGCGTCAGTCTCCGGTTTGACCCGTCCAGCCAATTCTTAACACCTTAATCTGACTTTGTTTCGTCCCTGTTTCATCTTGAGCATGGAGATAAATTCTAAATAGGTAGACTCCTGCACGCGCGTGTGATCCGGTAGAGCTGCGTCCCAACCATTGTAAGTCAAGTTCCTTATAACCTCCTGTTTCACTAGCTGGTAACAAGTCAAAATCATCCGCACTCAGGTTGAGTTGCAATGATTGTAAATATTGACCCAAATGATCATAGACCCAAAGCTCCAAAGAAAAAGGTTTGGTTGCCTCCACGCGAATGCCGGGAAAACTCCAGTTCTTAAAGCGTGTATCATCCATGCAAGCAATTTTAGAGGAAGAGCAACGATGAGTAGTTAGTCCCGATCCTATTACTCGAAGCGCCCAGTTTTTCTGAAGGTCATAATTGATTTCATTTTTGGATTCAGAAGCATTTAATCCCGCCAAACTATTTAGGGACGCCACTCGAATATTCAAGTTAGGAAAGGCAATCTTTAAAGAAACCGTCTGATTAAGGGGATTCACTTGCAGGTTGCCCACTTTATCGCGTATGGTACCTGCTCGAATACTAAGCCTATCGCCCTCGCGGGGATAGTTGGCTCCCTCTAAGGCCCGCACCCGAAAAAAATAAGCTCGTTCC
>JBBQAD010000341.1:0-4491 GCA_038315885.1 Fibrobacteria bacterium
GGCACTCTTCGCAGTATTTTTTTACAGCCTGACCAAACGCTTTAGCGATTATTCCCATCTTTTTTTAGGCTTTGCAATAGGAATTTCTCCCATTGGTGCCTGGATAGCAGTTCAGGGTTCGATTGCAGCAGAAGCACTTTGGTTAGGAATGCTTCTCTGGTTATGGATTGCGGGCTTCGATATTATCTATGCCACCCAAGACGAAGACTTCGATAGACGGGAGGGACTGCATTCTTTAGTGACTCGTTTTGGAAGTGATACAGCTCTGAAAATAGCCGCTTACTTACATCTTGTTGTGATAATTCTGTTATGGGTGGGAGCCTACCATTGGAAACTCGGTTTACCCTTTGTTACAGCATCCCTGCTTATAAGTCTGCTGTTAATTTATTTGCATGTTTTTCGTGGACGCTTTCGCAGTGGTGCTTCCTTGGAAAAAATCAATGACGATTTTTTTCTGGCCAATATCGCTGTAAGCTTTTGTGTACTCTTTGGAATTGCACTATCGGTTATTTGGTAAGACTGGTTTACTTATTTCCATAGTTGGGTTCGTATCTCGACTTCATTTTACGGCTTTTCTTAGCGTCGAACCAGGGAAAGTAACCCAGGATAATTACCTTCCAGACAATGGCAATGGCTTCAATTAAGCCAAGAGGCTGTGCTACCACTTTGCTTTTACCACCCTTGATAGCTTCAATAATGGCTGTGGTGTCTTGAGGGCAGTCTAGCTCAGTATAGGTTTTGCCAAACTGTTCGAGTGTGTGACAATCAGAATTTCCGATCATGGGCAATTGTAACTCTTCGGCTGTCTGTTTCGCTTTTTGGTTTGGATTCCACCACGAAAGAAAAAAACCGGAGTATTCCACAGCATCAAATAGATCTGCGTTTTCTTTTAGCCGATTCTGTAAACAAATCGATTGAGGATAATAGGGGTGGGGGGCAATGACCAGGTGCTCTGGCCTTTTTAGGCGCCGTAACTCGGCAAAACTATGCAGAGAATCCGCTAAATATCCTTCGAAATTGATCAATAAAACATGAACCCCTTCAATGTTTTGTTCCATGCCCCTAAGCAGTAAAATTCCCTTGGCTCGGGCATAGTTGGTGATTTCAACACATTCCAACTGGGCCTCGTGCAAAGTAATGGCCAGAACATTAAATCCGTTTTCGGCAGCCAGGTCAATCAACTCTTCGGCACTATGCCAGACCTGACGATCTTGAGGATCATCCAAGGTATGGAGATGTAAATCGAGTTTAAGCATGGGGATTAATGGAGAGTATACAACGATAGCTTGCTGCTATCGACTTATTGCTTGTTCTTAGGTTAAAATGAATAAATGGTACGAACCAAGAATTAGGTTCGTATTTGGCCTTAAGATTTATTTTCGTGTGAATGAGGAAAAAAATGGCGGACTCTCAAAACCAATTAGTCGACTTGCGCGGTGCCCTAGATGAACTGGGCTTAGAAGAGTCTGAATTTAGGGAGTTAGTGGGTGATTTAAGGGAATATGTGGATTCAACCTTGCCTAAACTAGAGCAAGCGATTCAAAGTGAAAATCGTCAGGAGATTCGAGACTTAGCTCATTCCTTAAAAGGGGCATTGAATAATATGCGATTCAACCGGGCCGGAAGCATCGCGCAGGAATTAGAAAAGGGCTTTGGTGAAAGCAGCACTGCTTCGTTAAACTCCCTGTTTTCTGAATTTGTTGCCGTCCTTAAAGACTCTTTTAGTCAAATGAGTGTCTAAAGCAGTCCCAAAACATTAGATTTTTGTGCTAAGCTTTTTATTGCCAAGCACTTAGCAAGCAAGTAGTTTTCGCCACCGTGAGCGAACTCCCCGTTGTAGTCATTGTAGGCCGCCCTAATGTGGGCAAGTCGAGTATTTTCAACCGAATCTTGGGACGACGAGCTGCTGTAGTATCCGATAGAGAGGGTGTTACACGTGATCGGCATTTTCAAGTCGCAGATTGGAATGGTTCCTATTTCCACATTGTAGATACCGGCGGCTTTATAGATAGAACGGGCGAAGACCTGGATGAGCAAGTCCGTCTTCAAATTCAGGCTGCCTTAGCCGAAGCCGACCTGGCAATTTTCTTAGCTGATGGTCTAACCGGTATTACCGATGTAGACATGCGTTTTGCCCGCATGGTATTAAAATCGGGACGCAAAACGATTTTAGCAGTCAATAAATCAGAACGTCGCAACACCCAGATAGAATCCCATCAATTTTGGAATTTAGGCTTGGGAAATCCCTTCGCTGTTTCCGCTTTAGATGGTTCGGGAGTTGCTGATCTTCTCGACGAAATGGTACGGCAATTACCCACTATTGTTCGTTCTCCTCCCGATGATCATACCATACGCGTAGCCATATTGGGACGTCCCAATTCCGGTAAGAGCACGCTGGTAAATGCTTTAATCGGTGAAAACCGTTTGGTAACCTCGGCAATAGCCGGAACCACTCGCGATTCCATTGATACAGAATTTGAATATGAAGGACACCGAATGGTGTTAACCGATACAGCGGGTCTTCGTAAAAAAGCGCGCGTATCTGATGAAGTTGAGTATTTCAGCAATATGCGAGCCTTAGAATCGATTCGCCGTTCGCATGTATGCATTCTTCTGGTCGATGCAGAACGCGGTGTCGAAGAACAAGATTTGCGCATTGCCACCCAGATTGAACAGTCGGGAAAGGCTATGATTCTTGCTTTGAACAAATGGGATTTGATACCCGCTGAGAGCAAGACCTTCGATCATCTAGTCAAAGAAATTGTATACAATTTTCCCGACTTAGAATGGGTACCCATCCTATCGATTTCAGGGATGAAAGGCAAACGTCTGCCTCGCTTACTAAATGAGGTCGTGTTGGTTCACCAACGTATGGCCCAAGTTTTTGGACGCGAACGGGTGATCGAATTTTTTAACCAGGCAATTGAATCCCATCCCCATCCGGGAAGCAACCAGGGCAGTATTATCATCACACGCTGTTGTCAGGTGACAACTCACCCCCCGGGTCTGGCCCTTGAAGTTGCCCGAACCGATTTGGTACAGCCAGCCTATTTGCGCTACCTTAAAAAGCAGGCGATGGACTTTTTTGATCTGATGGGAACTCCTCTAAAAATTTATTTAAGAAAACGTTTGGAATTAAGAAGTGATGAGAACCTTCAGCGTTTTGTGGACTATAACGCAGGTAACCCAGACTACTAACCATTGATTACCGAAACGTGGCAACTGAATTCCCTTGCCCTGCTAGGCGCCTATCTCCTGGGCTCCATTCCCAGTGCGGTATGGATTAGCCGGATTTTTTACGGAAAAGATATCCGTAGTGCCGGTAGTGGAAATCCCGGAATGACGAATGTGATACGGGTTTTTGGTTGGAAGCCTGCGGTTCCCGTTACCCTTATAGACTCTCTAAAAGGAACAGCCGCTTGTTGGCTATGTGATACATTGACCGGTTCCTTTTATATCACTGTTCTGGCTGGACTTTTCGCTGTTCTCGGACATTCATTTACCTGCTTCGCCAGATTTAAAGGCGGAAAGGGAGTGCTTACTGCGATGGGTGTTTTTCTGTATCTATCACCCTTTTCATCGCTCAGCTGCTTGGGTCTCTGGTTTTGCGTCGTCTGGTTTACACGGTATTTCAGTTTAAGTTCCATTGCTGCTGCGATTGGATTGCCCATATTTGTTTTCTTCGAAAATTACCAAGAAAATAGCCTTAAACCATTGCTTTTTTTGTCGCTTACTATGAGTTTGTTTGTGATCGTTCGACATCGCACTAATATTCAGCGACTGTGGCGAGGAACTGAAAAAAAGTTTGCAAAGGGACAGGAAAAAAGGGAATGAAAATTACAGTCTTGGGCGGTGGTGGTTGGGGAATTGCCATTTCGAACCTTTTAGCTGAAAAAAATAACGAGGTTCGCATCTGGGAATTCGATAAAGCCTATGCTGAACTGTTACACACCACTCGAGAATCAAAAAGTAAATTACCTGGTATTACAATCCATCCTAATGTCGGTATATCTTCAGACTTACAAGCACAATTGGCTGGTGTTGAGTTACTTATCATAGCGCTACCCAGTACAGTGGTGCGCAGTGTTTGTCGTCTTATAAAAGGTAATCAAGGTTTCAGGGGCCCGCGAAAACTGATTGTCAGTCTGGTAAAAGGAATTGAAAACGGTTCATTGATGCGAATGAGCGAAGTGATACTCCAGGAATTGGACTATTTGGACCCAACACAAATAGCCATTTTGTCAGGACCTAGTCATGCTGAAGAAGTGGCGCGGGGTATTCCCACCTCGGTTGTGCTGGCTGCCAAAGATGAAAAAATCGCGACTCGACTTCAGGATATTTTTTATGCCGAGAATTTCAGGACCTACTGGAATAACGATGTTACCGGAGTGGAGCTCTGCGGATCTTACAAGAATGTGATCGCCATTGCTACTGGAATTCTGGATGGTTTAAATTTGGGCGATAACACCAAGGGAGCTTTGCTGACACGGG
>JBBQAD010000279.1:0-5399 GCA_038315885.1 Fibrobacteria bacterium
AAAAGATGGGGCACTGTCTCCCAAGCCTAATTATGAGGTACTCGGCAAATCTAACAAAAAGGCTCAATTTGCAGACTTCATTTTCGCAGCTTATGAGAACTATTAGCCAAAGCGTTGATGATTTCGAGGTGAATTGACATAAGGGGAGATGGAAATAAAGCAAAATTGAAAGGAAAATGAAAAGTTCCAGAGATTGTTAGTGAAACAATGGCTAAGCCCGGAAAATAATTGCCCTAAGTTTTTCAAATTAAATTTCGGACAAATTGTCTAAAGAGTGCTTCCTTTTTGAAAACTGCATTTTTAAACAAAAAAAATATAATCAGATTCTCCGTTTTACGATGAATAGACAACTTTAGAGGCATCCATACCCCTGAATCAAACTCGAACGAATATCACAAGGAACGCAAAGAATAGCCCACATGGCTCTAATTTCATTTTCCAGTGTAACAAATGGCATCGGGAATTCCCCGGTAGGGTTTGTGATACGCTTTACACTTGCACAAGTGCGATTTAGTTTTAGCCAAAAGTTTTAATCTTTTTAGATTCACGGAATAGGGAGTAAGGGCAAATTTCAATAGTTTGTGAAAAACTATTGTAGAATTATGGGACTTTTCATGTATAATTCTGATAATCAAAGCATCGCTCTTTTTGCTGCCTTGAAGTCATCCTTGCAAGCGGAGTTGCTGATTGTCAACTGAAAAACCGACTGCTACAACTGTACGTGTAAGCAAGATTTATATCGTGGATGATCATCCCATTGTTCGCAAGGGACTGTGTCAGCTCATTGATCAAGAGCCTGATTTAAAGGTCACGGGCGAAGCCGAAGACGCCGTTCAGGCGATGTCGCTGTTGGAGAAGAATAATCCAGATATCGTATTGGTTGATATTTCATTAAAGGGATCAAGCGGCATTGAATTGATAAAAAATATCCGATCGAAATATCAAAGCTTACCAATTCTGGTTGTCAGCATGCACGAAGAAGCGCTTTATGCTGAACGGGCGCTACGTGCGGGTTCGCGGGGTTACATCATGAAACAAGAGCCCCCTGAAAACATGCTTCGGGCCATTCGCTCCATCTTGGATGGTGGAATCTATGTGAGTGAATCGATGGGTTCTCGCATGATCAATACTATTGCCGATGGGGGTCAAAGTAATTCCCCCATTGAAAGGCTAAGCGACCGCGAACTGGAAGTCTTTCAAATGATTGGCGAAGGTAAAAGCACCCGGGCAATTGCCGAAGAATTGCTTTTGAGCATCAAGACCGTGGAATCCTATCGGGAAAAAATCAAAAATAAACTTCAGTTAAAAAATGCCACAGAATTGGTGCAGCGTGCGATTCAGTGGGTAACCGGTGGTTACGAATTTTAAGACCGGTTTCAATGGACTAAATGTGGCTTTTCTATCATCGGGATAAATCCAGGAGATAGGTTGAATTGCGAATTTCTTAAGATTTGCTGCAAAAGTTCATTCTAGTTACCTTGTCGGCTCATGAATGTTGAAATTATTGCGCTTTGTGATGCGGCTACAGAATCAGGGGGTAAACTCAATCTTTTGGGCGCCTTTGATTGTATCTATGCCCACGAAATCCCTGTTATTCACGCCCAATGTGCGATTTCGCTGAGAATCCGATTCTCAAGAATTGAAGAAGGCGAACACCGAATCAAAATTAACGTGGTTGACGCAGACGGCCATGCCGTGATGCCCAGTCTGGATGCAAATATTGCAGTCTCGATTGGACCTCGTGATGAATCGGTCGTAACCAACCTGATTTTAAATATTCATCAATTAAAGCTGGAAAGTTGGGGCAAATTTTCCATTGATGTCGCGGTCGATGGACGCCAGGAAGCCTCCCTACCACTCTATCTCAAAAAAATTCCAGTGGAAGACGGTTCTGAGCTTGCTTCCGAAGAGGGAGAGTTAGGCGAAGATAGCGAAGAGAATGAAAGCGACCCACTTGGGTAATTTCGCAAGGTTAGTGATTACTGATACCGGGGTTTAACCCGCTGCAAACTCAAATCAATCAGAACATAGGCTTTTTCGGAGCGATTCTGTTCAACCAGTGTTCCCCTAATTGAATTGGACAATTCCAGAACTTTGAGCTTAAAGTTGAGATCAGACTCTATATCACTGCCTAAGACGATTGCCAGCTTATTTATTCCCAACTGCTTCACTTCTAAAATGCCATAGCCGTTCTCGTCGGCCTTGGCAGCAGGTGTAGTTTTTGTTCCGTCTAATTTGACTAACTCTGATATTGCATTAACCTGAATAGAATCCAATTTGTATAACTTTTCGCAGGTTAAATGATCCGCCCGAAAATAAACACTTTCTCCAAATTTTTTGAATATCAAAATTTGATTTCGATAGCGAGGTTTCTCTTTCATATGAAAGTAAATGTCTTTGCAGGTATTTTCAGTGATTACACTGGGCACAGATTCAAATGAAGTATCCATTTTTTTTGTTAACATCCAGTAGGCCGCGACTCCGGCCAGAGTACATATCGCCAGAAAAATCAAAATAGCCGGCGCATTGGTGTTTTCTCTTAAATGAATAAGCTTGGATAGTTTTTCGGCTTCAGTGCGTTTTTTTTCCAGTTCTCCTTGGATAGAATTCAAATCCAACTTCACGGTAGAGAGCTCTTTGGTTGTTTCGACCAATTTCATGGAAGTTGATCGAGCTTGAATCTTTAAACTGATCTTTTCATAAATGGTATCAATAGAAATCAGCATTGTACGGATTTGTCGTGATACAGTGGCGGGGCCATGGTAGCTGCAAATTACCGAGCGAAAGGTGCAAAAAATGGGCAATACTTTTTTTAGATTCTTGCTTTCCGATGTGTCAGCTTGTTTTTGTAAGCGTAATTCAGCGAGGGTGGCTGCATCCATCCATTCTTCAGGCTGGAGATACTTCGCTTCCGGTGCATTTAAGGGTCTGCCGAAGGCAATGATATATTTGCATACCGCAATTTTCACTTCCGTCAAAATTTGGTTGCTCTGTTCGAGTATTTTTAATGTAATACTTGCGCGTTCTTTTAGCCTTCGATACTCTTTTTGGATGCTTAAAAATTTCTCTTCACTAGTCATCTGGCTTTGAAAAGCATCGAGATCTTCCAGCAGGTTGAGACCCTCTTTATCAAGAGTTTCTAGCCACTGATTGGTAGAGCGAAATTGATCGGAATGCGCTGTCTCAAGTGACCGAATAAGGGGATCCGTGCGGTAGCCTGATTTTGACGCTGGCTTTAAAAAGAATAAAAAGAGCTCTGGAAAGCTTTTCTCCGGTTTTATTGTCTGTTTCTCTTTTTCCATCAAACTAATGGCTTAATAGCCCACGAAATTTCTTTCTTCGCTAAATAAACATTTAGCAGCTAAGCTAAAGTAAAAGCGATTTTTTGAAGTGTTCTAAAGATGAATTTTAAAACCCAATCCTTTCAGTTCCCAATTCTTATCTGGACCGGGACTGATTGCCCAACTAGGAAAAGTGAGTTCGAAGCGCGGTTGCTTTGGGCCCCCAGTGCTAGAAGAGGGAGTCATTCCTCTAGTGATTAAGCTGGTTAACACATAGCCAACGAGAGCTGAGCCCGAGATCACTGAGGTGGCGAAAGTTCTGTTCGTAAATCCGTCATCAACCAAGAGAACGACACCTGTGCCAACAAGAGAACCTAAACTCAATCCCAGAAAATTGAGCATACCCTGTTCTGAACTTTGTTTACCACGATGGAAAAAGTAGACAGCTTCCAAATGACCCAAGCTGGCTCCAAGTACGACTAAGGAAATATTTGATAGTAGCTCCTTCCTATTTTGTAGGGCTGCCAGCTCCGCTCCTGCTGCTGCGCCTAAAATGGAATGGGCAGAAATACCCCAACTTTGTCCCGCAATTCCCCCGGGTACTTGCGAATACTTGTCTCCGAGTGAATAAGCGGCCCAAATACTCAAGGGATAGCTTGCGATACTGGCCCAAGAACCCATTCGCAGCCCCGGTTCCAAAGGGCTATCAAAGGCTAAGGGTAAAGTATAAGTGGCTGCCAGGGAGGACGGCACCATTTGATTGATTGTTGCAAGATGTTCGGAATTAAAGCTGCGATTTCGAGCATAGAGTAAATGACCACCGAAGGAGAGCGGCCATACGATAAGTTGGGTTGCCAGCCAGGGCTTAAATCCCTCGAGACCGTTTGAATAGGGAAGGGCTAGTCCAAAGTTTAGGCCTGATACCAACACTTGCTCGGCTATATAGGTTCCTCGAGAGGATTGTTGGGGAGCTGCATGGTTAGTATGAACACAAAAAATCACAAAAAAACAGGGTAGGGAGAGCCTTTTTATGATTTCATGGGGTTTAAGCATACGTTGCAACATTTCTTGTATTTCCCTTACCTGTGATTAAAAGGCTAAAAAACCGGCAAAAAGTAGATCAATAACACAGTCTCCGGCTTGGCCGTCAATCCACATGAGTTTATATTCCAGCTCATGCGCATGGATGAATTTAAACTTCGTATACAAGATGTACCTGATGAAAAGATTCATCGCATGCTGTCAAAATCAGACCACGATTTACCTAAGTCAATTCGCGAAATTATTCTGGCAGAAGCCAAACGCCGGGCCTTTAAAGCATCAAGTCTCCCATCTGGGCTTTCTGCTGCATCGAGTTCACCGAGTTCAGTTAGTTCGGGCTCGATTCCTATTACCATTATTCCTCTTGAAGAAGAAAACAAAGAAGAACAAAAAATTAGTGAGGTAATGGTAGAAGTAGCATCGGAAGAAAATCATCTAAAGGAAACTGCAGAAATTAAGGAATCGGCGTTAAAGTCTCCCCTAAGAGTAGGGCAAAATAAGACAGCTAGCCGGGAAGCGAAATTTTATCCACCAGTCCCCCGAAAAAATTGGGCTAGTCTGTGGGACAAATTTCGCGACCTTAGCGAAGGCAAAGGTGTCGTGCTGGTTATTGCGGGGGCTTTGTTATTGTTACTCAGTCGGGCCCTATTCAGCGATGATTCTGATTAAAATTTAATTCCCCTTACAACTCTGTAACACTGCATGTTTATTCCAAAGCTTGATTTATCCCAAATTGTTTCCCAATTACTAAGCCAGTTTCAATTGACTGAAAACAACTGCATCTGGAAACGAGAATTACAGATAGCCTTGTTACTCTGTTTGGAGGCGGGTTCAGGGTTAATGGCTGCTCAAAGTGGGGTTTTAGATGCTAGGCAAAAGGCTGATGGCTCTTGGGTGACCGCGCTCGATCATTTTTGGGGAAACCACATTTTTCAAGCCTTACAAAGCGAATTCAGCGGCGATGAATTTGTCATCGAAGATACAGAGATACAATCAATTCCCCATGCAAGGCGCCGATGGCTGGTCGATCCGCTTGATTCCACATCGAGTTTTATCAAGCTTGGTGTCGACTATGGG
>JBBQAD010000266.1:0-5549 GCA_038315885.1 Fibrobacteria bacterium
CTTCTCCTGTTTTTCCAACTCGATTTCTGCATAACGCAATATATCTTCCATCCAAAGAATGAAATCCACCCTTTGGAGCTGCAATTCCATAGGACGAGTGTAAACCAGAAGATTGGAAACGATTTTATTCAGACTGGAAACACCTTGAACGATTTTTTTAACCAAGGTTCGCCGGGGATCGTCCTCATCCAAATCGCGTTCTAAAAGCCCGGCAAAGCCGCCTATTCCACCTAAGGGATTGCGGATCTCATGTGCGACGGTAGCGGCCATTTCGCCAAGGGCTGCCAAAGTTTTGGCGTGCTGCATTTGCCTTTGCAGCTGCTTCATTTCGGTGAGGTCGGTGGATACTTCTACAGCGCCTAAGACTTCACTCTTTGGACCTCTCACCACGACCGTATTAAACCCAATGGGACGTGCCTTTCCATCCAACTGCCAATACTTTTCATGATTCTGCAGATTACGGTTATGATGCAATGTCTCCAGAAGGGGATAATGTTCTTCTGCTTGAGACTGAAATACCTCTTGATAGGTTTTGCCTACAACCACATCGGCGTTAAATCCATAGAGTTTTTCAGCTGCTGTATTGAACAGAATGATATGTTCTTCTTTGTCTATCATGACCACACCCGAATCTAAACTTTCCAAAACGGAGCGCAATTGAGTTTTCACCCTTTCTGTTTCTAAAAATGCATTGCGAAGTTTTTGATTCTTTTCTTCTAACTCTTTGCTTATCCGATCAAACTTCAAACCTATGTCTTTATAGGCTGTTTCAAGACGTTCTACATTGGTATTAAACCAGTCAAATACCTGACTCATTTGGGCTTGTGAATCTTCCGGTAAATGGGAAAACTGTTCGCTCAATGCTTGCCCGCATAGAATATGGAGTGGTTAAAAAAAAGCCCAACAACCGGGTCAATTGAGTACATCTTTGTACTCCCTCTCCCAGATGGTATCTTCACGCTTAAACCGAGACTGGGCCGCCCAATAGCTATCTGGATATTCATCCATGACTTTTTTGTAACCTTTTAAGGCTTGGTCAAACTGTTTCTTTTCACGATAGACATTCGATATTTGATAGTGTAACCAAGCGGCTTCCTGATGATCAGCTTTTAAATTGATTGCTTTTTGATAAGAAGAAAGCGCCGCATTCCACTGTTTCAGCCGAAACTGAATATCGCCGCTGCGCAGCAATGCATCTGCGCATAAATCACGAACTTTTGCATCTGAACAATCCTTTAGCACTTGAGAAAAAGTTTCCTGAGCCTGTTGATACTTTTTCGATCGCAACAGCCAATCTCCGGCCTGATACAGCATCTGCATTTTCGGCAGCGCTTCCTGATCTTTCATCGCAAGCTTGATAGATTCTGCTGCCTTGTCCCACATTTCTAAATTAGCTTGAGCTTGAGCCAGTTGATAGTGTAGCATACTGGCCAAGGGACCTCTCTGAGGATCGCTTTTAATTTTTAGCAGTTGCTCAATTGACTCTTTGAATCTCTGATTTCCATTTAATGCAATTGCGCGCACGAACTCACCCCAGGCTCGGTAGTTCGGTATCTGACTGACCTCTCCGGCTAGAAAGGCATTTGCCTGCTCTAAGGCATGGTCGTGAAGACCAAGACGTGCATAAAGCGCAGCTAAATTTAAACGAGAAGCAGCTGCATTGGGACTTCCACCAAACCGCAATGCTACATCTTTAACGGTTTGAATTGCCTTTTCTAATTTGGCTTCAGCAAAATAATCTGCTGCTTTTTGCATCTCCGCCCCACCGGGACCGCTTCGATCAGGTATTACAATGACGAGCGATGCATTTAGGGCCACCCGTGTTTCGATTGGAGCAGCCTTTACGCTAGAAGATTCATTTTCGCCTGTCTGTTCGGCCAAATCTGATTTTTGCTTATCACTATCTTTTGGCTTCTCTTCTTTTTCTCCACCCGTAGTATTTAGAGCATTTGGAGAATTGGATGCTGTCTCTTTTCGGAGCTCGGCCAAAATAGACTCTGCTTGTTTCTTTCCTTCGTCAGATTGAGTTCCTTGTAAATATTTGGTGAAATATTGAATCGCCTCTTTTTTATTTCCTCTGCGCTGGCTAATACGGCCCAAATAAAAATTGGCATTAAATCCCAATTCAGGATAAGTAATACTGCGTTTGAGATTGTATTCCGCCTTATCCAATTCTCCCCGATTGTAACGGATTACCCCGGCATAATAATAGGCGCCAGGATGAGCCGGTTGCTGAACGAGTGTTTCACGTAATTTTTTTATGGCATCGTCATTTTTCCCAGCCTGGTACAAATCCACTGCCTCCTTGAAAATGGGTAAGTCCATATTCTTATCATTTGAGGTAGAAGACTTTTTGGTTACCGGGCTTGGTTCATCTTTAACAGTCCCTTCATTTTTTACTTCTAATTGTTTTGGCTCTGTTTTCTTAGGCTCGACAATTTTTTCGGATTCTGCACTTTTTTTACTTTCCTTCGGCTTCTCTGAATTCTCTACCGGATTAGAAGTTTCCTTGGAATCCGATTTTTTCATTTCCACATCAGGAGCCTTTGCTGCAGGCGCTTCATATAACAGTTCAGCAATGTGCTTTTCCGATTTTTCCTTCAGAGATGGACTTTGAGTCAAGGTGGCAAGTTTACGCCACTCAATAATTGCTTTCTCCCGCTCTCCCCCGGCTTCAATGGCTTCGGCAAGTGCCTCCTGTGCCTCTAGCTGTTGAGGATCCAATTTTAGGGCCTGTTGGTAACTTTGAGCTGCTAGTTTGTAATTCTTTTGCTTGAGCCGAAGGTCCCCCATTTCTTTATAGACCGTGGAAACCGAAGGGTTTTCAGCCAGGTAAGTGCGATATTCTTTTATGGCCTGTTCGAGATCACCCTTGTCAGCTAATCGTCTAGCCAACTTCAGCCGAAAATCTTCCTTGGCGGAATAACTCAGATTCACTATGAGTGAAATAGTCAGGAGGAAAATGCGAAGCATACACTCTTCCGAAAGTCACAAGACTGTTCTTGAGAAAATCGAGATTTCATTACCAAATGTCAAGAACCCTTAATGAGGTTCATGAATAGTGAATCGGTATTTTAAAAAACAGGTAGTTCTTTAATTATAGATGCGATTGATAGAGGCGTAATTAGGGTGTAAAAGCAGTAAAGGTCCCTTTTTCGTGACATCGTAGGGCATAGTCATCGTCACCATGCTCCACCTTTCTCCTGAACTAATTGACTTTAATATTTTGAAAATTTCATCGGCAGGGACATTGGTATGTAACTGTTTCCATACATCCATTACAATACCAGGAGTTAACTCAAGATTTCCCTGTTTAAAACCCGTAAAAAAACTCAGTAACACCTTTCTTTGCCTTTCAATACTCCCCTGCCTTCCCTCTAAACGTGGGGCTAGATAGCGTAAAACTTTTTGACCGTCTAAGCGTTGCTCTCCCCCATTAGGCAAACCTAAGAACAAGGCAGAAGTTTGATCGATATCAACAACTAAGCCACCAATTCCATCAACAACCCCAACTACATCATTAATTCCAATCGACATGGTATACTTCACTTCACGACCAATGGTTCTCTGCGCCAACTCACGGGCAAGCTCCATGCCGCCATAAGTTAAAGCCTGTCCAAATGTCAAGATCCCATCCATGTAATCACCCACGTAGGTCTCAATAGGAATATCCAATAAAATTAGGCGTTTTGACTTTGGCAGAAAGGATATTATAGTGAAGAAGTTTGGCTCTCCGCAGAGCAAAAAGGTCAATTCTTTTTGGCTTTCCACAAATTTCGTTTGAGTATCAGTCAATTTTTTAAAGGCTGACGCAACTGCCTGTTCTTCATAGGCTTTTTCCTCAGATTCTATTAACCGATCACCCGGTCTTACGCTAACATATCGGTTTGCCTCTAAAACAATTGGCTTATCACCAGAATTGGGTCGAACCAATATTTTTCCACTTTTTACATGTACCTCTGTACCCGTTCCAGAACTGGTCACTAGAAACTCGCCTCCTTCCTCTCCGGGAATGATTTCTGCTGTGCGAGTCTGGACTACAATTTGAGAACCCGGTGTTGCCAAAGGAATTCGAAATAAGACTCGGCCTTCATCTATGGATACTTCAGTTTGTCTCGGTTCATTTTCGATATCCACTTTTGGAATGCGTAACTTCGAATCAGCCTGCATCATTAGATCCGAACCATTGTCGAACAATAGACGCATTTGAGCATCAGAACTGGTATTTAATTCCTCACCACTTGTTACTTTATGACCTACTTCTGCATCGCCTAGTTTCAATCCATTCTTGATGAGCACTTTTCCCACTGTAAACTCAACCTTTGGAGTTGTAAAGCCTCGGCGTTCGACTCGCTTTGTTTTAGTCTCTGAAACTCCCACCTCTATTACACTATCCTCCGAAACAGCCTGAACCAATTGAATGTTGCTAAAATCTGAGCTGTCGTTGAGGCCTGCTTTTTTTAACAATTCATAAGCGGTTGTTACTGTATCAGCTTTATAATAACCCGGTTGTTGGACGTTACCAGTTACTAATACATATTTACTGGAATCCGAATTGTTCCAGTCCGCATAGGCAGTTATGGTTTGGCTTACACCCCAAATGATTCCCAAAATCAGAATGCAAAGAAGCACTAGTTTCATTTTAATCTTCATAATTTGAGGCTCCAATTTCTTTGGAAAGGTCTTTCACCTTTTCAGTAACAATCAGCCAATTTTCATCCTCTTTCTGCCACAATAAGATTTTTTCAAACCGAGTGGTATGATCGTTGACTGTTAACATCTGTTCGAATCTCGATTCAATTCCCTTGGGTTTTGCCATTAATCGAATATGCTTAAGTTTCAGATTGATGGTTTTGATTTGAATAAGCTCCGCATAGCGTTTGGTTCTCCATTCATCAAAACCCCCTCCAGAGAAAATAAAGCTTGTCGGAGAATAGGTGCTGAAATATTGGGGGAAGTTTAAAGATCCTAAACCGGTAGCCCAAATTTGAACTTGCTCCTGTATGGCCAGGGAATCACTAGGTTGCAAGGAGGGCATGGAAGGCAAATGTGAATAACTCGTATTCTGACTTGCCCTGGTTTTGCCAGAAGACATCAACTCCGGGTTTCCTGGAGCTTGCAACTTATCAAAAGGGATAAAATCTGGACTTTTCGCTTTGCTGGAAAAATGGAAAAAGGCCCAAAAACTCAGAATAAGCAGGCTTGCAATCAACAATCCAAGCATAAATAAGTTGAGAATACGATTTATTTGCGATGCTTTAAGCGAGCCATATGCGGTAAAGAGTTTTTGTATTAATGCTGCACCTCGCTTGCCGGTCGTTGATGTTAATGTGCTGGTGCCCAGTAATTTAAGGCCGGAGTGAATGCGGGGATAATGTTCCAGCGAAAAAGTGCTCTTAATATCATCCCAAAGAGGACTGCCCTGTTGGCGATGTCCCTCTTCATAATAAGTTTGATAGTAGGCATATCCATAATAACCGTAGTAGTAATAAGAGCGGGCATCGGTCGGAACAGCATTTAATATTCCGCCCAAAATGTTGGTACCCACC
>JBBQAD010000450.1:0-3136 GCA_038315885.1 Fibrobacteria bacterium
TCTGCGGGCCTTTTGATACAGTCCCTTGGGATCGCGCTGCTCACAGATTTCCAAAGGGGTGTTCACAAAGACTTCGACAAAGCGCTTGGGCATTAGAGTTCGTGCCTGGTCCCGGTCGCCACGAAATGGAGAAATAGCTGAAACCAGGCAAAACAAACCGGAGTCGACAATTAGGGCTGAAAGATAAGCTAAGCGACGGATGTTTTCTTTTCTGGCAGCTTCAGAAA
The DNA here is from genome assembly GCA_038315885.1 of Fibrobacteria bacterium. Taxonomy (GTDB): domain Bacteria; phylum Fibrobacterota; class Fibrobacteria; order UBA11236; family JBBQAD01; genus JBBQAD01. The sequence goes on from JBBQAD010000450.1 coordinate 228, forward strand.
AATCCAAATCTGCATTGATACCGTGGCGGAGATTATCGCCATCCAATAAATAAGAGGCTCGACCGGCAGCCATCAAGCGGGATTCTAGTTCGACTGCGATGGTTGATTTACCGCTTCCCGATAATCCAGTAAACCACAAGGCGACCGCTTTTTGTCCTAAAAGTTTTTGGCGATGCAGATGTTCGACTCGTGTGGTCTGCCAAACGACATTTTCTGATTTGGCATTCATGCTGACCCCCGTGTAAATGTTCTGTATAACTAGAAACTTAGAATGGATTTCCGTGTTTGCAGCCAGTCGATCACTTGAGTTACAGCGGTTTTATTGCTTTCGTCGGGATACAACATTTCACCATCAAAGCCGAGGCGGCAGCCACCCAGACAAACCGTTAACATTGGGTAGGGGGCGATCATGGTTTCCAGCCCTTTTAATTCAGTGGGCTCCAAGTCTCGTGCACTTACAATGAGAATTAAACCGGCTTCTAGCATCAGGTAGGCCAATTCGCCTAAACGCCGCATGTGTTCTGGCCGAACTTCTTCAGCAGGCATTGCTTCAGAAATGCCTATATCAGCATCTAGTGAGTAGACCAGGTTAGCCATTCCAATGTAATACACATAGCGGCCGCGGTTGAAGAGTTCTTCTTCGAGAGCTTTGGCAACTCCTTTGCGATCGGTACTTTCCTGGCCGGTAATCAATACCAGAGTCGGTTTCTGACTCATTCGCTCTTGCCTTAAGCGCGGGCTGATAAAAGAACGCTCAAATTTTATTTCACGTTGGGCAATCTCTTCTCGCATGGGAACTTGGGCATCTTGTAGGCTTTCTCGGATAATGCCGCCCCCGGCAATTTCATATTGGTCTACGATCACAAAACGGCCCGTAGCTTCCATGATAGAAATGGGATCGAAGGCAATAGCGCGATTGAGTTCGAGTATACAGTCCGCTACATCATGCCGGTCAATCTGAGATTTTTCCTGCTGATCGAGTGTATCAGACGCATCGATGAGATAATTAATCTTGTCGAGTTTTACCGGTGTTTTGCTGGTTCCAATTTTAAGGAAATAATTTCCGGCTCTGGTCATAGGTTTGCGGCCCATCCAGAAAATATTGACTCTAAGCCGCGAAGAGACTTTGGCGGCAATCTCGCTAGTCTTGGTCATCAGCTCGCCGCGTTGAATGTATATCTGCTCGGTCAGGGTAAAGCCAGCCGAGTATCCAGCAGAGATACTTGAACTTGGCGCTATGTTAAAGCCTTCGATGCTAGCAATAGTGGCGCGCTTATTAGAGGGCAAAAAAAGCACTTCATCACCAACCGCAATGCTCCCGGTTTCAATACGACCGGCAACTACACGGCGGTCGTCTCCCATGGCGGTGAATTTGTATACATCCTGAACTGGCATCCGAAAATTTTGAAGGGTTTTTTTACTTTCTTTCTGAAAAAGGTCGACCATTTGTAATACTGAGGGGCCGTCATACCAGGGCATTTTGTCGGAAGCCTCAACAATATTTTCGCCTTCTCGGGCTGCAATAGGTATAAAGCCCAGTGGTACGGTATCCACCCGTGCTAAAAAGGCGGTAAACTCCTTTCGTATGTCATCAAAGGTGCTTTTGGAGTAACGTACCAAATCCATTTTGTTAACCAGAACGGCTACCTGTTTAATGCCCAGCATAGAAAGCAGATATCCGTGGCGCCTTGAGTTCACTCGAATTCCCTCATTGGCATCGATGACCAATAAAGCACATTCGGCTCTGGCAGCTCCTGTAACCATGTTTTTTAAAAACTCGATATGACCGGGAGCATCCAGAATGATATAGTCGCGCTGCTCTGATTTAAAAAAGATTCTGGCAGTATCAATAGTTATTCCCTGTGACTGTTCATCTTTTAGGGCATCCAATAAAAAGGCGTATTCAAAAGGCTTTGAGTTACGTTCACAGAGTTCGCGGATGCTATCGATTTTACCATGAGGTAGAGAATCGGTATCAGCCAGTAGCCGCCCAATAACAGTGCTCTTGCCATGATCGACATGGCCTACAATGACGATTTGCATCTGATCGCGCGACTCAAAATGGTTTTCTGTTCCGGGACCTATTTCACTCATGCTTGAAATGTTGGGGTCTTGGAGTTCAGGAGTGTTATATTCAGCACTATTCATTTTGTCATCAACCTTTAATCAATTTTTGATCAACCTTTGATCAACTTTTCACCCAGCTCTACATGTATCCGTCGCGACGAAGGGTTTCTAATCCGCCATCTTCTTTATCTTGAAGACGGCCACTGCGTTCGGCCACATTTTTTAGACGGCCTGTTTTAAGTTCATCAATAATCTCTGCCACATTGCGGGATTTACTTTGAATGGGAGATTGGCAGGGACCGCAACCTAGGCTGCGATAACGTGTGCCATTGCCCCGGTCGAAATACAAAGGCACCACCGGAATGCTTTCCCGTTCGATATATTCCCAAATGTTGAGTTCTGTCCAGTCCAAAAGGGGATGTATACGCAAATGGGTTCCCGGTGCAAAGTCGGTTTTAAACTGATTCCACAGCTCAGGAGGCTGGTCTCCCACATCCCATTGATTTTTATTGTCACGAGGTGAAAAGTATCTCTCCTTGGATCGGCTACCCTCTTCATCGGCGCGTACACCCATTATGACACCGGTATAGGGCGTGTGGTCTGGAAAATTCTCGTAGCGTCCGCTCTGCAAATTCAGCTTGTATCTCGGGCCTGTACCCAAAATTGTATTGCGTAGAGCGCTGGTTTTAAGCGCCTGACAACATTGGATGCGGGTTAGTTTATTGGGATCTCCATCGGGCAAATGCTGGGTATCAGGAAAGGTGCGTTTTTGTTCAATGGCCTCTTCGTTTTGCCCATATATCATGGTCAACTTGTATTCCATAGCGAGGTTGTCTCGATAC
>JBBQAD010000043.1:0-12160 GCA_038315885.1 Fibrobacteria bacterium
CTTGAGTAAATATCAATGTAAAGTTTGGTACTTTAAGTACTAATCTGTTTAGATTATAGAAATGGTAACTTCAGTTGAAACCGAACTTCGGAATAAAATCAGAAAACTAATCATGGAGGCACTTCCTGATGGGCCCGGCCAACGATTGCCCAGCTTGAGGCAATACAGTTTGCAAATGGGTGTTTCCATCCCCACTTTGAGACAAATCTTTCTGCACCCTGATTTGGCCTGTAAAGTGGAGGGTGCTCCTCGTAGGGGCTTTCGAACTCGTGGGGCCCAGAGCTTGGCCCCTAGCCCACCCCTTTCGCCATTGGTCCGAGTGGAATTAGGAATACGAATGGCTATCGAATCTGGTAGGTACCCAAGCCTGCAAGCATTGCCCAAATTGAATTCTTTGGCCAATGAATGGAAAACCTCCAGAAATACAATTGTGCATGCCTTGCGTAATCTAGAGAGTGACAAATGGCTTTCTCGAGAGAAACGACGTTACATACCAGGTTTATCATCGAACCCAAACTATCGAGTAGACTTCAGCCGGACGGTACTGGTGATACAAATCTCCCGCGATGGCTGGCGTTCCTTTTTGAACAAGCATACCCGACCGCTATGTGAAAGCTTAATGCAAAAAATCGTTGAACAGGGGGTGAAAATTCGTTCGGTTACTATTTCTCTCGACTCCTTTCGCAGTGCGTCCGATATCTTGAGAACCGTTCTGGACCAAGAAGGAAAACGATTGGTTGGTATTTTGCTGGTTGGGTCCCATGAGAGCAGTGTTACTTTTGCCAAACTGGTTGGATGGCTTTGTGACAGAAAAAAACCGGTGGTACACCTTGATCGGAGACACTGGGATTACCCAAATATGACTCCTTCACCCTGGTTTTTCACAATTTCACAATCAGAGGCAAAAGTTTCAGCAACGGCAATCCAATTTCTCACCCAGCGTGGACATCACCATATTGGCTTTATAGAACATTCACAGCAAGACTGGGAGATTGACCGAGTGACACAATTGAATAATCTGTTACAGAAGGACTCTGGAAGTCATTTGTATTTATCCAAAAAAATTCAATGTGAATGGGAGCAAATGTCAACTGCAGATTTTCTCTTGTCCTTACAAACAGCTGAGAAACAATCTAAGCGCGTCCATCATATCATTGGGATATTAGAAAAGGGAATTTTAAGAGGGGGATTGTCACAATTACCGAAAAAATATCTTGTGCCGAGATATACTGATTCCCGAAGAGCATTAGCAGCATTGCTACAACGAAGCTTTGAGGGGATGACCCTAGAACAAAAGATTGAATCAATTCCCCCATCTGTTCGTGGCTGTTTCAATAGAGACTTTTTGGAGGATTACCTGCTTTTTGGCCTACGAGTTCTACCCATTTTGTTACAAGTGAAATGCACGGTCTTGGTACTTGCCCGAGATCGTACAATTCCCCATTTCGTTAGTAGACTGGAATCTTGGGGTATTGGTATTGGTAGCGATATTTCACTGTTATCCTTTGACAATAATATCGAAACGGCACTGTATCCGGTTTCGACTGTTGATAGCGGGATGGGTGCCTTGGGAAATCGACTCGTGCATATTCTGCTCGGTGCCGTACAAAGTCCGGTGGAAAGGGGGCCAAGAGTTTTAAACGCAAAACCATTTGTAGCAGATAAAGGTTCGGTCGCCTGGTTAGACAAGTGAAGCAAGACAAAGCGAGTTCTACTTTTGCCATTTTTAGCCTTCTTATATATGCTGCAGGAGATTGTTTCAGATGTTTTCGGAACAAAAAGTTAAGATGAGATACACTGATCCAAAAATCCCCCCCCTAGTGATGTCACATCGAATTTTAAAGGATCAGAATGAATGCTTTAAGAATTAATTCCAAATGAGAATTGGGTGTCGAATCTTTTGACTCAGAGAGAGTCAGTACTTTTGGCATTGTTGAGAATAATGTAAGGTACTAAAAGACCAAGCCTCCGATTCGCTAGTGCGAATTCGAAGGCTCTATCACTGGCCTCCCTAGAAATTCATCGGCACTAGTATTCTTTGGGTATGTGCTTCTGTTAATCCTTGAAAACTAAGCCAAAGTAGTTTGCCCTGGAGTGATTTGGGTACATTCCATCGAAGTTCACCATTGCGAATCTGATCTGAAGAAAGCTTTGCTACGATTCGACCTTTGACATCAAGAATCAGAATTACAAATCCAGTTGAGACACTTAAAAATTCTATAGGAACTTGTATAATTAGATTTGAACCTTCGAATGTTGCCTTCAGTATTTTGGACAATCTATCTTGGTTTAGAACAAGCGTTGTTGCCGAAGCTGTACCATCAAAACCCACTGGGCGCAGTATTTCATCTTTGGGTACAATAACATCCGTTTTTTAAACCGTATCGATGGCAACGGGTGGCTCCAGATTCAAGGAGCTGAAAGCGGGGGAATCAAGCTCCACAACCTGCGTTACGGCCTCATTGAGGCAAACTATATCACAGGGACTTATTCTAACGGAATTTGGATGGATAACAAGTACCACATGACTCGTATCACTAGAAACATTCTGGCCTATGGACATGATAAGGCTTTCTTTACCGAGTTAAACCAATTCGATACTCTTCTCATCGAACATAACCTCATCCTTCATTACGATGGAACCTCCTTCTATCAGCACGATAACTCATACGTATTCACATACGGCATTGCCATGGACGAACACAGTGCGCTCACTGAAGGCGCTGTGGTAACATTTGACTCCACCAAAATGGAGCTGACAATCATGCTCGCCGAAGACCTACCTGTCCAGAAGACTGATCCCAGCATTTTAAAATTGTTCCCCGAGGTATCACATGATTTCATGGGTGTAGCTCTGCCCAAGAACGGAAACGCGATTCCCGGGGCATTCCAAAATTTGAAAAAGGGAAAGAACGTATACAATCTAAAGATCGCACAAGGGACTGGGCCTTCTACCTTGGCTGGAACGCAAATGAATGTCACTATCCCGCGTTCCATGCAAAACAAAGTGGTCATCGGATTGGGTAGATCGTTTAATGTTCCTCAGGGTGGCAATGTAAACAGAGCCAAGGTTTACGACATTCATGGACAATTGTTAGCACAATTTTCGATCTCCAAGGGGCAGACGACACTTGACATTTCTAAACTCAACGGAATGGCCTCGCGGGTATCGCTTGTGCGGTGGGAGAAGTAGCCATGGTCTGAGGCTAGGCATTGCCTAGAAAATATCCCTATTTACCTTAAAAACTTGGCTTGAATTCCTGGAATTCATCTAGATTCGGGTACAGATAATTTAGATCAAGCGTAGGGATTTTCGGCAGATTAAACAAAATAAACAGGGACATTAAAAATGCGAAAACGACTTTTACTCAGTCTACTGATTTGTATCACATCCGCGTCGGCTCTAACCATGACCGATGGCGGGGCAAAAAAAGTACTCGTACACAATCACAACTCCTGGAAACTCGGTTTGAGCGATTCTCAACTCAGCTCTTTGAGTTTAGGCAAGATAGAGAGCACTCGAGATGGAATCGGATCTGATTTGGGGGTTGATGAGAGTGTCAATGTCGTCAAAGGAAGTTGGCTTGAGAGTTTCAACGGAAACAGCGGTAAAGACAAACCTTTGATTCTCATTGTTTACGCAAATGGACTTCCCGTCAGCGGACCAGACGATAAGGCCGGTATTGATCTGGGCGTGCGTATGCTAGAAAAGGTCAGCCAGGTGGCCAAGTCAAAAGGGGCAGACGAGGTCTTTTTTTCAGGAGAGCATTTGACTTGGTTTCGTTTCAGGGACTTTATGAATAAGCGTAAACATCGGTATTATGATCATTTGGTTTTTGATGCCTACAATAAGAAGACAGGCAAACAGTTGAGTACTGACATTCAGCAAGAATCGATCAAGGATTTTCAATTCTGCGTCAAATCAGATATGGAACACCCAGCCGAATATGGTAAGGAATTGTACCGAAATCATTGGTTGAGAATGTTTTATCAATATGATGGAAAACCAATTCCTACTCAAGTCGATAATGAATTGAATAAAATAAGGACAAGGGAGCTGGACGCTCTGAAAAAATCCACAATGGAACAAGTGAAGCCGGCAAACGCGAAATCCATCAAGGTCGGTGATGATGTTACTCTCAATATGAACCCAGAGAAGGATAACCTAGCTTATATTCGAGTGATCGGATATGTTGACGGTTACGCTGGTCTCTTTATCGTCAAGGATTCTGTAATGTGCAAAGGGGGACAAACGACAACCTACAGTTTTAAAATGCCAGACGTGGCCCCTGTATCTCACTATACCATCAACCAGCTTCCCCTACCCAAGGTCAGCGGAGATAGCATCCAAATTCAAGTTTTTTTCGGTCGAGAACCCTGGAGTGGAATGGGCAATACATGGAGAATGGGACCTGTAATGAAATATTACAATCAAGACGGGAGTCAGAGAATTAATCCAAGCACCGTAACCATATTGCGGGAAGCTTCGGTTCGGAATTCCTGGAGAGAAGGTATTTCGCAGCCATTTTTAAATAGTTACAATTTATTGGGAAAGCATCAGATTATCAAATCGATTGACCAAAGTCTGAACGTAAGTAGTGCAGGCAGCGACAATATGTTACTGTTAATCAGTAAATAAGTCTGCCAGCAATTCAATTCAGAATGGAAAACATTTAATTCTCTCCTAATGTTAAACGAGGATGGATTCACAACCAAATCCAATTTGTATGTTATAGTACCGCTAATGTCCCCCGATTCACAAGCAAGGGGCGCGAAAAAATCTCCCCCTTCGGATTGTGGGGAATGTTTATATCACCAAATATTTTGTGAAAGGCAGCGTAACCAAGATATCCAAAACCAAATTCGATAGAATCCATCGGTAAGGGAGCTTTCGTTGGGTCATTGTCAAAGGAAATAATAGATATTCGTTTCGGCACCTCATAACCAGCGGCCAGTATCCAATACATCAGCCCTTGCATCCTCTTATTACTTCCTCGCGAAAATACTTGGCGGGATTTGGGCTTATCTCAGAGGACGCGAACGACAAAATTTGGTCAACGTCAGTCCCATGCAAATTCAAAATGACAAATTGGCCTTTTCTTATAACAGGTCAGGCTACAGAGGGAACACACAGCAGAGTTACACTATTCTCGATCCGAGCGGGAACGGTTCGGGCCAATATGTTGTCGGTATCGAAAATAAATACGCAGGTAAACAACCAAAATATACCACCTTGGGTGGAAATGCTGAAGCGATTGAGCTACTGGGCTGGAATTCCAAAGAGTTACAAATTGATATTCGAGCAGAAGGAAGTTTCAGCCTTTCTATTCGAGACTTGAGTGGAAAAAAAGTGGTATTCAAATCCGTCCAAGGGCCCACAACCTTTCAACTGCCCCGTTCTTCGGTGCAAAAGGGTATTTACTACATGTCGCTTATTCGTGACAGTCGCTTCTATGCGGAAAGAGAAATGATGGTCTTTTAAGAAACACTGTTTTCCCGGAACCCTCTGGGAGAAACGCCGAATTCATTTTTAAAAGCGGCACTGAAATACAAGGGGTCCGGGTAACCCGTTCGATAGGCGATTTCTTTTATCGACAATACTCCATTTCTAAGCATGTTACATGCCATTTGCATTCTCAATTTTCTGATATACAGTCTTGGGGACTGTTTTAGGTGAGTACGAAACAAAGGGTTCAGATGTGATACACTAGTTGCCGCTGTTTTAGCAAGCAATTTGATATTGACTTTGCTAGGGTCGGCATGGATACTTTTCAAGACCGGTTGCAGGGCATGGTAGGGAGTTGCTTCTATAACATAAGTTTGAACCTCAAAAAGGACCCTGGTCAAAAGATCCATTCCCAGGGCATTTAAACTGGCAATGTCAGGTGTTTCATTGCTACCCTTGGTTGTTTAACCTCCACAAATTGTTGCCATGCTATATTTATCTACATGACAAAGCTTAGGATAGCAATAATCGGAGGCGGACCAAGCGCGCTCATGATTTGCAAAAATCTCATCAATACCAAGAAACACAATCTCGACGTTCAGATTTTTGAAAGAAACGATATACTCGGCGCGGGGTTGCCGTATGGTGAGAAGGGTGCAAACTTAGAGCATGTAACCAATGTCTCTGCAAATGAAATTCCCGAACTTGTAAGCTCCTTCAAAACATGGTTGCGAGATTTACCAACCGAGCTACTGGCACCTTTTCAAATTACGGAATCAAATTTTAATGAATTTAAAGTCTTGCCGCGACTTCTTTTTGGAATGTATCTGTCGAGTCAATTTCAGCTCATCCTGAAGCAAGGCAATGCATCAACCAATAAATTCACAACTCATAAAAATACCAATGTAGAAGACATTATCTACGACAAAAAGTACGAAAACTATATTGTTCAAACGACTAATGGTGACCGCACTATCTTTGACAAGATTGTTATCTGCATTGGCCACGTATGGCCACCGATTCATGAAGGGAAAGTGCCTAATTATTTCGACTCCCCTTATCCTCCGGCAAAACTCGCCCAAAAATTCAATCACCCCATTTGTATCAGAGGTTCCTCGTTGACTGCTATTGACGCAGTACGGACACTGGCCAGAAATAATGGAAGCTTTTCGACCGATAGGGATGGAAAGCTGTCGTATCAACTATTTGATGATACTCCGGCATTCAGGCTGGTAATGTATTCGATCAAGGGGCTTTTGCCTGCTATAAGGTTTCATGTTGATAATTCTCGTGTTTCTGCGGACGATTTATTATCGAACGAACAAATCAATCAGAATCGTTTAGAAAATGGTGGATTTCTGTCACTTGACTATGTCTTTGAAAATGCCTTCAAAACGGAATTAAGTAAACGTGATCCTCATTTTTATAATGAAATTAAAGATCTCACAATCGAAGAATTCGTATCCGATATCATGGGTTACCGTGAAAGCAGAGATCCTTTTGAACTTTTCAGAGAAGAATACCTTGAAGCTGATAGATCAATACATGCACACAAAGCTATAGTATGGAAGGAGCTATTATCCAGGCTTAGTTACATAATGAACTATCCCGCGAAATATTTCAGTGCGGAAGACACTATACGGCTCCAAAAAGTTTTGGCCCCACTGATTTCAGTTGTTATAGCATTTGTTCCTCAATCATCCGCGAACGAATTTATCGCGCTTCATGAAGCGGGCGTTCTAGATGTGATCGCTGTCACTTCTGAAAGTAGCGTGAAGCCCATTCACTCAGGCGGTGCTGAATTTCAATTCGATAAAAGTGGTAAAGATAAAGTCAGTTATGACACATACATAGATTGTACGGGTCAGCGTCATTTAAATATTGATGAATTTCCTTTTAAAGGCCTTGTCCGAGCAAATTGTCTTTCTTCAGCCTATGTTAATTTCAGGTCAGATGAGGCCGGAGAGATAGAAAGCAAACGAAATAAAAATGTCGGGAAGAGAAACGAACAGTATGTATTAAACTTGCCAGGCATTACGATCAATGATTCTTTTCAATGTGTCGATACGCTTGGCTTAACCTGTAACGATATATACGTTATGGCAGTGCCTTACATCGGAGGCTATAACCCCGATTATTCAGGCCTGGATTTTTGTGAAACGGCATCTGGCCTTATCGTTAGTTCTCTTCTAGGCGATTCCTAGGGACACAAGGAGTGTCAAAGTTATACACTCGGTGAAGTACATCTTTTTTTAATTTTCTGATTTCCTATTTGCGTCCCCTTTTACGTTTCTAAAGGAGACACATATGAACATTCAAGAATTCAAAGCTCTATTAACGAAAAAAAAGCTCCGGGCTAAGGGCCACTCGGTTTTGTAAGCCACGAAACAGTAAACCATATACCTTTTACTACTAACCTAAACGACTTCATACTCTTTCGTTACTGTTTACTTGATAACCTGTGCCCTATGACGAGCGGAAAAAACTCTTTTACCATTAATGGTATATCCCTGTCCTATGCGCTTATCCATTGTATTAACACTGGGTTGTCGCAATACTATTGTGGAAGATGTTTTAGATTGGGGCCAATTCTCAGGCCATTTCGTTACAAATAGGTAGCTTGATTGTAGCCCAGAAGTTGGTTTCGATTTCTCGGCCTCCTGGAGTGTCAATCCTTTTGTAAACATATTGTTTTTCATTTCAATAGTTCCAGCAACATTTGTCCTATAAGCGCCTCCTGGAGATTCTGCCACCACATTCGATTCTACCAAAAATCCGGAACTCCCCTCATCGAAAAAGAAACCTTGATTGCCTGACCCATAGGCATCCTTATGATAGGGAATGTTGTGAATGAAATTTTCGCGAAATATGGTTCCGGGCTGATTCCCCAATGTATATATACCTCCCCCGTCGGCTAAATATGTCATTACGTGGTGGATCAAATTATTTGAGATCAAATTGTTTTTCGAAGATTGATTTCCAGAGTTCCATCTCCAGCCCACAGAAATGCCCGAGTACGGGAGGCCACTGATTTCATTGTATCTGACAGTATTATTTTCCGCGAAAAACAAGACGATTCCACAAGCTCCCATATAGTCCCTTGCACAATCGATTACTTTATTATTTTCAACTTGATTTCCACTTGGAATCTGATCTTTTGTAATGTATCCAGTAACTTTTTTTCGCGTATTGGATGCACCAAAGTATTCATCCGAAATGGGATCCACAAGAGAACCGACTTCAATGCCATTACCACCCATTCCTTGCACTAAATTTCCAACGATGCGAATATTTTTGCTACCTCGCCCTAAGGCAATCCCGGTTCCCCCCATCCATTCAATTACCCCAGACTGAAAGCTACAGTTTTCAGCAAATTCGACTTCAATGCCCGCAGATTTGCGCAGCTCATTGATAGGGGCCTCATCTAGCCAACTTCCTATATAGAATTGGAATCCTTGCCGTCCATCGTGACCAAACACAGGAAGAGGTAAATCACAATGAGCAAATCGGATTCCAAAAAAATGAAGATTTTGAACTGGCTTGACGGCTGTGCCTTTTAATTGGGCAAGGGTGATCAGTCGAGGGGCAAGCACTCTGTTAACATTAAGGTCTTCTCCCGATCGCGCCCAGTAAGACAAATCTCCTTCAGGTGATAAATACCACTCACCCGGACTGTCTAGAAATTCCAAGGCATTCTCTAGATAAAATGGTCGCCCGGCTTTCATGACATTGTAACTCGATGTTTGCGCATGGGGTTTAGCCAATTCGATTTGATCATCTGCGATTTTCAAACTCCCAATTCGTTTTCGAGTATTGGACCAACTTTTACGTACTACAATCTCTATCGCTTCTGGATGCTTCCAATCTTTGATTAGACCTCTCGGGAGACCCACTGTAGAAGTCTTAGAAGTAGTATAAATCCAATTTGGCTCTCCAGGTCCCGCCGTCCAACTTACCTGATTAAAATCATTTTGCATCGATCGCACCATTAACCACGGCTCATTTAAATTCGGATGGCGAGCTCGGACACCCGGCACCCCTTCTACAAACAGTTGTCTGAATTTCCAGTTCAGAGCTACTTTCGTGGTCCAAAGGTTATTCACACCTTTTTTCCAACCTGTAACAAAATCGGCTCCAGTAAAAATGACTTGCGCATCCGGTTGTGACTTATAGGTCACAGAGACAGTGCTACTCCCACCATCTCGGTAATCGAAATCTAAGCTTGTATTGCATACGTAGATTCCTTCTTCAAAAAGGACTTCAACGTTTTCTTTAATTCCTTGAGGCCAAAGAGTGCGAAGATTTTTTTTTGCGCCCTCTGGACTGGCCCAAGGCGACTCTTTGGTTCCAGGAGCAGAATCACTTCCTTTAGGAGAAACGAAGTAGGTTGCTGAAAAAATCCAGGCTGTATTTAATAGCAGAAAAAGTGGAAAAAACTTCAATTTTGTCTCCCAGCAATTAGAACAAACAGCAAAATTAGCAGCCCTGGGTATTGGAGCCGATTCGATGGCTGTGACTAGATTAATAATTTAAGCGCAATTTTCATTTTTCCAGCATGAAAGTGCACTTTCTTTTGAGCCGATTTGAAAATAAAGGCTCTCCCAACATCAGTAATACTTCGCCAAGGATAGATCGCTGGGAACTCCCTCCCCTTAGGCGTGATTTTGGATGCGGTTGCGCCAAACACTAATTCTGGTTAATGAAAACCATTTTTTTTAGTGGCATTGAAAGGAACACTTCCAACTTCTGGTAATACATCGTGTCGAAATCAAGGTTTCAGTGTGCGTTTTAATTTTTTTTTGAATGCTTTTCTAGAGATACGTTATAAATCCGAATAAGCCAGGGGCGGTTATAGCGCTGAGTCAAAATACAAGGAACGTTGGCAATCAGCATGTAAACAACCAAGATCGCCGATGCCCAGGGTGGATTCCACAAGAAAAATACGGGAGTGCAGGCTAAAACTGCTAAATGGGTTAACTCTCCTTTGCAGGTTTCGCGAATGAACTCTTCCAGGTATCTCGGATCACGGCTAGTAAGTTTTTTTTTATGAAAGCCTCCTCGAAACCAAGCGCCACCATCGGGAAGTTTCTTTTTCCAACGGCGAATCTGAAAAAAATTTTCGTACAGCCATATTTCTTGGGCAAAGACCTTCCATTTTCGAGAAGTCCACTTGATATTTGCACTTGGCCAATAGGTCAAGAGTGCTGCAAAGCTTAAATGTATAAAAGTAATCAAAGTAACATTCAGTAGTGTTACCCATAAGACAGATAGTTCAGAAAAATAATCCATATACATTGATTGTCTTCTAATCCTTTTCTAATTCTCTTCTATGTATCGGCCTCGCCACTTGGTTTTTTTAAAGACATAAATTGATAGAATAGATTTTAGATGCACCAAACAAAAGAATATCAATGCAACAGGATATACAAGGGCAGAGAAGCGTGAAAAGTGACCCGCAATACGAAAAGCCCTTAGCATGACAGCGCAGTGAACGAAGTATACACTAAACGCCAATAGCTCTAAGATGTAAGCATTACTAAAGGGTGGAATAGCCGCCAGGATTAAAAATGAAAATGCCGAAAAAGCTCCCGATATCCATAACACAGTTGCTATGACAACATTCGGCGGTGATGCCTTGGCTCCTAAGGCGAAACTTTTAGAGAATCCCTCAAGCATACTTTTTATTCCTTCAGGATACATATGAAACCATACGCTTTGGCCACCTGCATACAATTCAACTCGTCTTTTAGGCGATGTATCCGAAGCGAAGCGCCGGCCAAAAGGAATATCCTCTAGTTTTTCACCTCGCAGCACTTTATGTCCACCCATCTCGAAGTATTCCCGCCTAGGCACCAAAATACAAGGACCATAGGCTCCTGCGACTTCATTTGAGATTGATACTGATTTTGGAGTGAAAGCATTGAGGCCCGCTAAAATCATTACATTCACAAAAGCACAAATGTTTTCCCAGGAATATTCTATGCTGTGCCAGGGTTGGACTGAAACCATTGTTGGTTCTGAATTTTTAAGAGCAGCTGCCATAAGCGACGCTAGGCTTGTTCGTTCAAGTCGCACATCTGCATCCAAAAAAAGTAGCCAGTCTCCCACAGCTTCATTAGCACCCAGCCAACAAGCGTAACTCTTCCCATTCCAACCGGCAGGTTTATCTTGAATACTAAGAACCTTTACCCCGGATTCTTTTGCGATTCGGGAAGTGTTATCTTCACTGCCGTCATCTACAACGAGAATTTCAACCGGCTGAGGATTTAAATTTTGAAGTGATTCCATCAGATTAGAAATATTTTTTTCTTCGTTCCGTGCGGGTACCACTATTGAAAGACTCAGTGATACTATTTCAGGAGAGTTTTGAGGCTTGGGTAAATAACGCACACGCCACAGTAGATAAAGCCCTGCCGGCCAGCTCAAGAGAGCTATCCAAAAAGAAACAGCTCCCTCACTCAAACTAGGCATCATAAAGGAGTCACTACCCTTTTAGATGAAGGTCAGCCGCGACGCAGTCTGCCACTTTTTGTCCGCACAAAACCACCATGGGCATTCCGGCACCAGGATTCACAGTCGCTCCGGTAAAGTAAAGCCCTTTGTAACGGCCCCGTTTCGGCCCCTTAAAACCATAGTTGAGCTTTTTATCGGACACCGCACCGTAAACAGATCCTTGGTTAGAGAGATAATGCCGTTGAATGTCTACTGGCGTCC
>JBBQAD010000399.1:0-3794 GCA_038315885.1 Fibrobacteria bacterium
CATATGAAACGCTTCCTCACTTTGCGCGGTCCACGGTTGAAACCCTTGCGGGGCGATTGATACTCGGCACTTTAGCTGGCAAACAGGTCTTGGCTATGCAAGGACGCTTTCATTTGTATGAAGGCTATTCGATGGAACAAATCACTTTTCCAGTGCGGGTCATGAAAGCCTTAGGTTGTCACTCAATCATTGTATCCAATGCCTGCGGTGGATTAAATCCGCAATTTGTTCCCGGTGATATCATGGCGATTACCGATCACATTAATTTACTTGGCAATAATCCCCTAATCGGAAAAAATCACGAAGAATTGGGGTCACGGTTTCCCGATATGAGTGAAGCCTATAGCCGTGATTACATTGGACGCATCATTAAGATTGCTTTAAAGAATGCCATCTCCTTGCAACGAGGTGTTTACGCTTGTATGTCGGGACCCAATCTTGAAACGGCGGCTGAATATCGCATGCTCAGAATTTTAGGAGCCGATGTAATCGGAATGAGCACCGTGCCCGAAGTCATTGTTGCTGTTCACGCGGGACTAAAAGTCTTGGGCCTTAGTGTGGTAACCGATTCTTGTTTGCCGGATAATTTGCAGCCAGCCAATATCGCAGAAATTATTCGTATTGCCGGTGAAGCAGAATCCCGATTGGTTAAATTGATTACTGATTTTACCGCATCCCTGTAACACTTATGCTTATATTCGGGTTGGTGATTGCTGAGCTTCAGCTGAGGCCAGCTTAAAGGAGTTCTATGAGACATAGGCTATTTTTATTACTGCTTTGTGTATTGTCAGCATGTGGAAAGAAGGAGGAACAAAGTAAAACCGGTTCCTCAGCAACTCTGAATTTAAATAAAGAGATTATCGCCAAACCTGCCTCCTTGATTTCAGTAACATCTCCCATCATTCTGGAATTTCGCAGTGATATAGTTCCCGAGCACTTAGTAACAACCCAATTAAACAAAAATCCCTTGGAATTCACTCCCGATATCAATGGTACAGTCGAATGGACCTCCAGACATAGCCTTCGATTTACACCCAAAGAAAATTTGCCTGCTGGTCAGAAATACAAAGGCGTGTTTCGGGGACGCCTGGCGCTGGGGCCGCAATCGAATCTGGGAGACTATGACTTTGCGTTCAAAACTATGGAACAGGAAGTTCTGGGACTTGAAGGCGACTTTGAAGCGGAGGGAGAAAAAGCCAATGCGGTCCTCTTTAAGGGAACTCTGAGACTAGCGCAAGCCGCCGATGAAACAAACTTTAAAAAGAAATTGAATATTACTCTAGATGGAAAAGATATCGCCTGCGAATTACAAAAACAGGGACGGGACTTTCAACTGAAATGCAAAGGTATGACCCGTCAGGATAAAGCACAAATACTGGTCTTTAAACTACCCAAAGAATACTGTGTCGAATGCAAAGAATGGAAACGCGAATTTTTTCTGGAAAGCCGCAATGTCTTTCGCGTTTTAAGCCAAATGGAACTCTCTGATCCCTCGTCCAGTAAATTTTCCTATGGCTTTCGCTTTAGTGATCCGGTTGCTAGTTCTGAAGACCTATCGGGTTATGTAATACTGGAGCCATCGGCCAAGTTTAAAGCCCGCAGCGATGGTAAAACCCTTCGTCTGGAAGGGCACTTTATTCCCGGTATGAAATACAGTGTCCGACTTCTGCAAGGTCTGCCAAGCGCCTATGCAACCAAGTTAGCTAGCGAATGGTTGGGTTCTTTTGTTTTGGAAAACCGCATGCCCAACATCAAGTGGCTCTCCGATGGAAGCTACCTGGTTCCAGGCCAAAATTTCCATCTGCAAATTGAATCCATGAATGTAGCCAGAGTCGATCTTGAAGTGATCGAAATCTTTCCCTCCAATATCGGTTTTCTATTACAGAGTAACAATGCCTGGAAGCGTTCGACTTCCCAACAAAATGGAGATGATGGCTATGAAGACGAGTACTATGGTTCGAATAGGGGATACCAGGAATTGGACAGGGTAGGGAATACCATTCTTAAAAAGCAATACAATCTAAATGCAGTTCCCAATCAAATGCGCAAAACCGAACTGGATCTTTCGGAGGCCGTCAAGGGGAAACGTCGTTCCATTTTTGTGATCAAGCTTCAGTATAACAGCACGATGTTAACACTACCCTGTACCAACGATCAAAATGAAGCTGGAGAAGGAAAACTTTACTACCAGAACGAAAATTGGTACCAGAATCCCTGTTCAGATGGGGGTTTTTACTATAAAAATGGCTCAGTAGAGCGCATGCTGATACAGTCTGATGTGGCGCTGACAGCTAAACGCAGTGAAAAATCTTGGCGGGTCTTTGCCAGTCATATTCCCTCTACAAAGCCCATGGGGGGGTTTGAGCTTAATTTGTATTCCTATCAAAACCAGATATTGGTTATCTCTCGAACGGATGCCGATGGTTATGCTGAATTTCCTGCCGAAGATGACCGAGGCTACATCGCGGGGCGAAGCGATGATGGCTTAGCTTTATTAGAGCTTGATCAGCCTGCCTGGGAACTCTCCTCCTTTGGAACCGAAGGTTTGGTGAGCAGCCCCTCAGGTTGGGATGCATTCTTTTACTCCGAGCGTGGTGTGCATCGTCCGGGTGATACTATTCATCTTTGTGCGATGATTCGTCAGGATAGAAAGTTACCACCCAATGATTTACCTGTTCTGGTAAAATTCAAAGACCCGGGTGGACGCTTAAGCTGGGAGGGACGCACAAAGGCAGGTTCAGGAGGGCATTTTTGTCTAGAGTTACAGACACAAGCTCAGGATCCCACCGGAACTTGGCAGGCCGAATTCAAGATAGGAGGGCAACTGCTCTCCCACTCCTTAAGAATTGAAGCGGTTCGCCCCAATCGCTTGAAAGTGAAATTAAACACCCCTGAACTACTCAATGTAACACAGGCTAAAGATCGCTCAATGCCTCTGGAAGGCAGTCTGCATGCCGATTGGTTATTCGGATCACCAGGAGCAGACTTACAAACCCGTATCCGAGGACAATTGGTGCATCGTGCCCTCGACTATCCCCGCTGGAAAGATTTTGTCTTTGCCCATCCCCTGGGCCATTTCAATTTGAAAGAATTAGAAGTCTTTGAAGGTCAACTGGATAAACAAGGTGACGCCAATTTCAAGACGGAACTCAAAGGCCTGGATGATGCAGTCGAAGCCCTAAGTTTGGGACTGAGTGCAACAGTCGAGGAAAAGGGAGGCGGCGCAACCCGAGGGGGAAAGATTATTCCCATCAATCCGTATACATCCTATGTCGGAATCAAGGCGAAATTGCCGCAGTGGAGTGTAAGACAGGGCGATGATTATCATCTTGAAATAGTTTGTATCGATGACAATGGAAATCCCGTCGCCGGTAAAAATCTAAAGCTTTCTCTTAAAGTAAATCGGAGATGGTGGTGGTGGCACTATGGGAAGGATGGCCGCAAGAATTTTCAGACGAATTCCAACACATATACAGTGCTAGAACAAAGTCTGCGCAGCGGAACAGAGGCAATCAAGTGGAAGCTCCATCCCGAAGATGAAGGTCAACATTTATTAGAGATTCTGGACGAAGAGTCTGGTCATGTAACGGGAGTTTTCTTCTATTCTTCACAATGGGGCAGTGGGGCGGCGGCTTCACAGGTACAAAACCCCCAACCTTTCTTGCAGATATCCGCAGATAAAAATGCTTACGGTCCTGGGGATCAGGCACTTTTGCGTTTTGAGTCTCCGAGTGAGGGGCATGCCTTGTTTACACTCGAGCAGGGTCAAAAACTGTTGGAATGGCGATGGGTGC
>JBBQAD010000189.1:0-7023 GCA_038315885.1 Fibrobacteria bacterium
AGGGTTGCAAGTATTTGGCTGTACCTCGCTTACCACTCAACTAAATCATTTCAGGTAAAAGAAATCTATTCTCCAGGAAACCGAATCGTCAAGTAAATTTTTAAGATTTTTTCAAAAAATTTTTTGCAACAAAAATGCAATCAGAACGATTCATTTTTGTATTCAAATGTTAACATTTGTCAAATTGACTCGGGGAATCTCTTGGCCTTTTCCGGGTAAAGTACTTAGTAACACCGGCAACTTGACAAAAAGGGATTTGAGTGAGGATGCTAGTAAAAAAAGAAAACACTTAAACGAGAGGCTTAATAGAGTTCGAAAATCTAAACTAAACCGAACCCGAAAACTTAAGCAGCCAATTTCTTATCCACCCATTCAACCAAGCTCTTGACCGCAGTTACTGATGCGTCAAAAGCCTTTTGCTCATCCGCATCGAGTTCTACTTCGAGAACCTTTTCAATTCCCGCTGCGCCTATAATAGCAGGCACACCGCAATACAATCCGTTAACACCATACTCACCTTTGAGCAAAGCGGCACAGGTTAACACATTGCGTTTATCGAGCAGGTAGGCTTCAGCCATGTGGATAGCTGAGAGAGCAGGGCTATAAAATGCAGAGCCAGTTTTTAAAAGGGCCACGACTTCACCGCCAGCATTGGCAGTACGCTTCACAATTGCATCAATTTTTTCTTTGGCGAGCAATTGTGTTACAGGTATTCCACCTACGGTACAATAACGAATAAGGGGAACCATAGTATCACCATGACCTCCCATCACTAGAGCTGTAACATCTTCAGCGGATACATTCAGCTCGGCTGCAATCAAAGAAGAAAAACGGGCAGAATCCAAAACTCCCGCCATACCGACAACACGTTGAGCGGTAAAGCCTGTCAGTTTCTGCATGGCATAGACCATGGCATCAAGAGGATTGGTAACCACAATCACAAAAGCATTGGGAGCTTTTGACTTCAAGTTTTCGGCTACGGTGCTGATAATCTTGAAATTCACATCTAACAAATCATCGCGGCTCATACCCGGTTTACGGGGAAGACCGGCTGTAACAATGACTACATCAGAACCTTTCAGATCATCGTAGCTATTGGTGCCCAGCATGTTGACCGATGTGGGAATCAATCCACGGCCATGCATGATATCCAGCGACTTACCCTGAGGCACGCCCTCCATGATATCAATTGTTACGACATCGCCTAATTGTTTCTGGGCAGCCAGCAAGGCCATAGTTCCACCAATTTGTCCTGCGCCTACTAATGCGATTTTTTTACGTGCCATTTGGCATCCCCTTTCAATTCACTATTTTACTGTTTCAATAAGCTAAAAATAGCTTATCAATTTTTGATCTTGTGACCTTGGCCTTGTCAAAGTGACAAAGGCTTTAAGGCATTAAGGTCCATTTGATCAATAAACCAATTCCTTCTGATCTTTAGCCCTACTTACGAGCATCCATGAGTTTTTTCATAGTTGTACCAATTTCAGAAGCGGTTTCAGCAATCAGTGCCCCTGCATCGCGAAGCGCCTTGATCTTTCCTTCGGCTGTTCCAGCATTGCCGTCAATAATGGCACCAGCATGGCCCATGCGTTTGCCTTTGGGTGCTGAGGCCCCCGCAATAAAGGCCACAACCGGTTTTTTGACATGAGCTTTGATATACTCGGCTGCAATTTCTTCGTCGCTTCCGCCGATTTCACCGATCAGCACAATGCCTTCGGTTTCAGGGTCGGCATTGAGCATTTTGATTACATCGGTATGATTGATACCATGCACCGGGTCGCCTCCAATGCCAACTGCGGTAGTCTGTCCCAAGCCAACAGCGGTGGTTTGAAAGACAGCTTCGTAGGTTAGCGTACCTGATCGAGATACAATGCCGATACAGCCTTTGCTATGTATCGGTCCCGGAGCGATACCGACTTTCGCGACCCCAGCTGTTACAATTCCCGGACAATTGGGTCCGACGAGAATATTTTTTTTGCCACGTAGATAATTGTGCACCTTGAGCATGTCCATGACGGGAATACCCTCGGTAATGGCAACAATTAGTTCAATATCTGCATCGATGGCTTCTATAATGGCATCGGCTGCATAAGGGGCCGGAACAAATATCATGGTGGTATTGGCACCCGTTGCCTTACGCGCCTCTAATACAGTATTAAAAACGGGAAATCCGTCGACGGTCGTTCCACCTTTTTTGGGTGTTACACCACCTACTACTTGAGTGCCATACTCGCGGCATTTTTGGGAGTGAAACAGTCCGGCTTTGCCGGTAATTCCCTGGGTGATGAGTTTTGTGTTACTATCTAATAGAATCGACATTAGGCTCTCCCGGCGGCTTTGACCGCTTTTTTGGCACCATCGGCCAAGTCATCCGCAGCAACAATGTCGAGTCCCGACTCTGCGATTATTTTTTTTCCTTCGTTAACATTGGTCCCTTCTAGCCGAACAACCAGGGGAACTTTTAATCCAACAGTTTTGACTGCGCTGATGATACCACGCGCAATGGTATCACATTTCATGATTCCACCGAAAATATTGACTAGAATCGCGGTCACCTTGGGGTCGCCGGTAATAATCTCAAAAGCCTTGGTAACGGCTTCTTCGCTGGCACTGCCACCTACATCCAAAAAGTTGGCAGGCTGTCCACCGAAATGGGCAATGGTATCCATCGTGGCCATGGCCAAACCCGCGCCATTAACCATGCAGCCGATTGATCCATCCAAACTGATGTAACTCAAACCGAATTTTGCGGCTTCAATCTCTCGGTCAGTCTTGTCTCCATTGGGATCGCCGCCGGTATCTTTCTGCCTATAGTGGGCATTTTCATCGATGATAAATTTGCAATCTAGAATCACCAATCCATTGCTTCTATCGACAATCAGGGGATTGATTTCCAACATGGAACAGTCTTTTTTCTGAAACAGGTAATACAGTCCGCTTAAAATCTCGGCAAACTCCTCTCGTAAATTTCCCGTTAAGCCTAGAAAGTCAGCTCCTTGTTTACACAAATTTTCAGGAACGGGACCGCCAATGGGAGGATGCAAGCGAAGTATTCTTTCGGGATGGGATTCAGCCACCTCTTCGATATCCATTCCACCTTCAGGTGAAATCATAATGACGGGATTGGCTTTTTCTCGATCTAAAGTAATGGCTACATAGAATTCTTTTTCAATGTTACTCATGGCTTCGAGTAACACCGAGTGTATCTTGACGCCTTCGGGCCCGGTTTGTTTGGTGACCAAGGTCATTCCGAGCAATTGTTGGGCAACATGCTTCGCCTCATCGGCATTGTGAAACAATTTTACTCCGCCGGCTTTACCGCGACCTCCTGTATAGGCCTGGGCTTTGGCAACCCCACTCTGTAATCCGATTTCTCGTAACACAGCCTCTACTTCTTGGACGCCGTTGACCACTTGTCCCTCAGGCACTGGAAGTCCAGCCTGCCGGAGCAAAGCTTTGGCCTGGTATTCATGCAATTTCATGGAAGTCGCTTCCCATCTATTAAAAATGTGTTGAGCTATTATATCTCAAGGGCCGTAAAAATGCGTAATTGAAACGGACTAATCAATACAATGACAGTAAAACAATCAGAAAAAAGAGGTTTAGCGCAGAACCGGGCAGCCAAACTGGGGTTTCTGGTAATGACCCTCGGGGACGATTCCAAAAGGATCGTTTTGAGCAGCCACCATTAATTTCAAATTCGATCGACGCAGTTGGGTGATCAATGCATTTTGTGCTCCGTGCAGCACACCCATGATGGAACAGTGACTGTGTTCACCGCATTCACCAGGATGATCGAAACACTCCATCAGACTAATTGTTCCTTCGACGGCCTCAATCACTTCGAGTATGCTGACCAGCTCGGGTTCCTTTGCCAATGCGACACCCCCATGTGGACCTGGAAAGGTGACGATTAAATGGGCCTTGGCCAAATCTGAAATGATTCCTTGCAAAAATCTTAATGAGATCGAGCAGCGTTCGGCGATGGTCTTGACAGCAACCGGGGCTTGCCCCTCTTGGCCAGCCAGCTGTTGGCGAGCCAAAAACTGCATGCTCCTAAGGGCATAATCGGTTTTTTTGGTGAACTTCATGGTCTAAGAACAAAATAGATTAGAGCGGAATATTTTGTTGGTCTGATTTTTAGGAATTTATGTGAATTTAAGCCTCATTGACAGCAAAAACCATGGATTCAGGAGAATTTATGCAAAAATCAAGATTTCGTTACCTGGTTTCTTTTCTTTTATGCCTTGGCCTTAGTGCTTGCTCGCTTGATGACTTGATTGACGCGGGCGGAGGGGGCAAGGGACTTTCTGAAACAGAAATCACAATGGGCCTGAAGAGCGCCTTGAATGTAGGCATTGATAGCGCCTCCAGTCGACTTAGTTTAACAGATGGGTATTGGCAGAATGCAGTCATCAAAGTGTTACTCCCCCCCGATGTGCAAGAGGCCTTTGCCTATACTGAAACACTGGAGCAGAAGATAGCCCAATATGATCAGTTTGGACTCGTGAGTTTGGGTCTTTCGAAAGTCTTTAGTTTTCAATCTTTCGCCGCCCTGCGATTGCAACTATGGCAGTCTTTAAACCGGGCCGCTGAAGCAGCAGCACCTTTAAGTATCAATATCTTTAAGAATGCCATTACCGATATCAGTATTACAGATGGTATCGATATATTACGCGGGGATTCTACCGCTGCGACTCTTTACCTGAGCGGAAAAACTTATAGTCCCTTGCAGACAGCTTATACGCCTTTTGTCGACTCAGCTTTGGCAAAGGTGAATGCCACCGTTCTATGGAACCAATTCTCGACCCAGTATAACAGTCTACTTACTGCATTTTCAGCAAATTCAGTATTGACGCAAACGCTTTCGGCAGCTGGCTATCAAGTTCAGCTAAAGCCTTTGACGACGGACTTAAGCACATACACTACAGGCAAGGCTTTGGATGGCCTTTTTTGGGCCGTGGGTCAAGAAGAAAACCGCATCCGCAAAGACCCAATTGCCAGAGTAACAGAAATATTGAAAAAAGTTTTTGGGAGAGATTAAAGCCGGTGCAGATGGAAGCCGCCGTCGACGTTGAAAACATCTCCTGTGCTGAAGGGAAATAAGCCTTCGGCCAGGGCAATCACCGCTTGACCGATGTCTTCAGGTTGGCCCCAGCGTTTGATTGGGGTCAGACCACCAGCAATGAGGGCATCATATTTGTCTTTGACGACAGAGGTCATATCGGTTTGTATCACTCCGGGGCGGATTTCGTAAACTGGAATTCCATTTTCGGCCAAGCGGTCGGCAAAAACTTTAGTCGCCATTGAGAGCCCTGCCTTGGAGACGCAGTACTCTCCCCGCATGGGAGACGATGTGTAAGCAGAAATCGATGTCACGAAAATAATCTTGGGTTGATATTCGCTTAGTTTTTTTTGTTGGGCAATAAAATAACGGGCCATTTTCTGGGTTAAAAAATAAGGGCCACGCAAGTTTGTATTGATCAGCTGATCGAAACTTTCGGTGGAAGCATCCAATAGGTCCATACGTTGTTTTACGCCGATGCCCGCATTGTTTACCAGTAGATCAATGCGGCCCATTTTTGAGTGTATCTCTTCGATAACGGCTTCATGGGATTGCGTATCTCCCACATCGGCCCGAATCACACAGCTTTCTACTCCATGCGATTGACACTCTTGAGCTGTCGTTTCAGCCGCGTCTTTGGAGGACACATAGTTAATTGCCAAATTCCAGCCCCGCTTAGCCAAACAAAGCGCTACACCTTTTCCAATTCCGCGGGCTGAACCTGTAACAAATGCCACTCTTGCAACTTTTTTCACGCTTTCCTCTTTAAACTTTCCTCTTAACTCTGGTCTAAATGCGAAAATCTTTTCGCTGATGAACGATAAAAATTTCCGAATCTTGCAGGGCTTCATAACTGTGCCGTAAAATGGCATCGAACTGCATGCTCTCCCCAGCGTTTAATACATAGGCTTCACCGGGAAGGACCAAACTCACTTGGCCTCGCAACACATAGAGATACTCATAGTCATTTTCATGTACCTCGGGCCGGCTGATACTAGCTCCCTTTTTAGCTTCCCCAAAAATCAGACGAATACTTTGGAAAGAAATTTTTCGAAAAATAAAGGGAGCCGATTCATCGGTAACCGCCTTCTGAACCGCACCGGTTTTAAGTTCTGCGATTTTGATGAGCTCCGCCGAGCTTAGCCCCAAGGCTGCCGCTAATTTGCTAAGCGTGGCTAATTCTGGATTGCCCAAATTGCGTTCTAACTTGGACAGAAAGGCGTGGGAAATTCCCGATCGCTGACTCACCTCCCCTATCGTGAGATTTTTTTGCTTGCGCAAGAGCCGAAGTACAGAAAAATCAAACACACAAATTCCTTAGCTCAAAAAATAAGCCTTTCCTGCCATGACAAGTTTGAAAAGTGTATTTTTCCAACAAGTCACCGAACCCAGGAGTGTGGTGTGTTTAAATGGAGTCTCATTGGTGTTTCCTTCGTGCTGGCATTCCAATCCATTCAGGCCTTTGACGCCTATTTGCCCATAAAGGAACGCGAATTTCAAATCAATCTCGGCGTCACGCGTACTACTGTGAACGGTTTTTATGATGATAATGGAGACGAGCAGGGTCCTGCCCTCGATTATCAACCCATCGGTTTTCCTGTGCAAGGAAAGTTCGGATTATTGCCTGGAGTTGATGTCGAATTAGAGGCAGCATTTGTGCAAAAGAGTTCTGAAGAAGCCGGTTTTGATCGTCCCATATTAACACTAAAATATGCGCATCCCAGTTACAATGCCGGAGGCTTTATCAATGCCACCTTACCTTTTGGCTTTGAAGACATCGTGAGCAAAGATCCCAATGCCAGCTTAGGTGCCGGAGCATTATATGGAAAGGATTGGATCAGCTGGTCTTTGCTGACCAACGCTTCGTATACCTTCAATTTTGAAGATGCCAATCTGAGCAAGAAAGATTCCATTAACTTTTTTGTGCGGGGGGAATATGTTATTCGGCATCCCCG